>JAGRLQ010000161.1 GCA_020441735.1 Nitratireductor sp. | reverse complement strand
GTCTGCATGCGGCGGCCGGCCGATTCCTCAGGATATTCCAGCGCCCGGCGCAGCAGGATCCGGTCATCGAATGGCAGGCGGTCGAGAACCTCCTCCTGATCCGCCTTCTCCATGTCCTCGAGAATGTAGATCGCATCATCGGAATCGAGGTCCTGGATCGCCTCGGCTACCGCCGCATTGGGCAGCGATCCGACGATATCGAGGCGGATCGCCTCATCAACCTCGGTCAGTGAGGAAAAATCGAAGTCCTCGCCTGCGATGCGCACCAGTCCCTGGCGCTCTTCTGCGGTGAGCGCTTCCAGCAGGTCGCCAAGTTCGGACTCATGCAGCGGGTCTATCAGCTCGATTACCGCATCGCGGTCCGTAGCAGCGACAGCAGCGCGCACGGCCTCGGTGAAATCCGTGCGCAGATGGCCGTCTTCGTTGTACAGCGTTTCATCGAAACCCGGCACGGTTTCGGCCCCTTCGCGGGGATCACGGATATCGGCTTCCTCCAAGCTCATAAAGACACCCTCCGGCCGGCGCAGGCCCGCTGTAACCCCGCCACAGGATGGCTCTCATCCTGCCCGGCAGACCCGCTTCAGCACGCAATGAAGCGCATCACCATCAAAAGCAAGGTTGGTAACGGCAATTGAACCAAAAATTTACCTTCCTGAAGGAAATTCTATACCAGCAACCGCAACAAAAGCGTGATTGATTTGCAAAGTGGGCCTACAGACCAGATGAAGCCGGTGGAAACGTCCGGCAATGCCGTAGTTGGCAGCGACGATGCGGAGGATCAGAACTACGATCCGAACCGCCGCCGCACCCAGGGCTATGTCATCCATTGCGATGCGCACCACGCCATCATCTCGGCGGAGGTGGACGAGCGCGTCGACTACATGGAGAACTACTGGGCAGTCGGGCAGATGGTCTCGATCTGGGTAGGTGAAAACCGCGTCATCGGGCAGACCGCCAAGGTCTTCTCGCCGGAAGACGGATGGGTGGAAGGCGAGCGCAACCATATCGCGGTTCATGTCGAACTGATCGGTGAAGTGGTTTCGACCGGCGATGGCATGCGCTTTACCACGGGCATTTCGGGATTCCCAAAAATGGGCTGTGTGGCGCACCGTATCCGCTCCAGCGATCTGGCAGCCGTCTTCCGCAACAATTCGGAAACAACCATTCGCATCGGCCACGTTACCCAGGATCCTTCGATCGAAGCCAAGATCGACTTCGAGAAGCTGCTCAGCCGCCACTTCGCCGTGGTGGGTTCGACCGGCGTCGGTAAATCCACCTCAGTTACCCTGATGTTGCGCAAGATCGTCGAGGCCCGGCCGGACATCCGCGTGCTGCTGCTCGACCCGCACAACGAATTCGGTTCGGCCTTTCCACGCAACGGCTACGTACTCAATGCCAACCACCTTGTCCTGCCATTCTGGCTGTTCACGCTGGAAGAAATCGCCGAGGTGATTTTCCGCGGTCAGGACGGCATGGAGGTGGAAAAGGAAATCCTGCGCGACATGATCGTTGCCGCCAAGATTCAGCACATGGACGAGGCGCAGGCATCCCAGGCCTCGCTGGTCCGGTCGACCAACACCGCCAAACAGCGCGTCAATGCAGACACCCCCATTCCCTACCGCATGCTGGATCTCCTCAAGCTGATCGACGGGCGTATCGGCAAGCTCGATGGCAAAGCTGAAAAACCGCATTTGAAGTCACTCAAGGACCGTATTGAAACCATCGTCAACGATGCACGCTTCCAGTTCATGTTCGATCCGACAAAATGCGGCGGCGACCGGATCAATGACGTGATTTCCGCCATTTTCAGAATTCCCCAGGGTGACCGTCCCATCTGCATCATGGAGATGTCGGGCCTGCCTTCGGAAGTCGTGTCGTCGGTCGTTTCGGTGCTGTGCCGGCTGGCCTTCGACCTGGCGCTGTCGAGCGGCGGCGGCGTGCAGACCCTGGTGGTGGCGGAAGAAGCCCACCGCTATATTCCCTCCGATCAGAATGCCGGATTCTGGCCAACGCGCATGGCGATCGGACGCATTGCCAAGGAGGGGCGCAAATACGGCGCCTATCTTGGCATCATCACCCAGCGGCCGAGCGAACTCGACCAGACCATTCTGTCGCAGTGCAACACCTTCTTCGCCATGCGGCTGTCCAACACCAAGGACCAGGACATCATCGCGGGCGCGTTCAACAGCGGCGCGCAAAGTACCATCGCCTTTCTGCCATCGATCTCCAACCGCGAATGCATTGCCTTTGGTGAAGCCGTCTATTCACCAATGCGCATGACCTTCGAGACAGTTGGGGCCGAAGACCTGCCGGGCGCCCATATCCGCGAAAACCAGAATGCGGTGCGGGCCGGACGGGAAATCAATCTGACCGCCATCATCTCGCATATGCGCGGCACCAACATGCCGGCAACCCTGTCGCATGGTGACGACCCCTATGGCCATGAGCTGCCTCAGGTGGCCGCCCCGCCCATGAGTGAACCGGCTGGGAATAGCGGACAGGAAACCGGCAGAATGGTATCGGAAAGTTCGAAAATCGACGCGCTTGAGGCCCTTGCCAACAAGAGCATCGAACAGCGCTACCGTGACGCTGCCAAGCCCGAGCCGACAGCGCCGCGCCCAGTGACCCGCGAGAGCGGCAACAGCCTCATCAAGCGGCTGCGGGGCTGAGACTGACCACGGCCTTGTGCACAGCCTGGCCAGTTTCCGGCAAAACCCTGAATAATCCTTGTCACATTACAGCGTGATATCTACGCTGTCGGGATATGGCACCCGGTTTGGGTCATGGACGGAACCGGCCGGAACAAGGTACGGGCTGCGCGTGGCGATACGCTGCCGGCAAGATCAGCCAACCCTGCGAACAGGAGGTTATCATGAACAGGTTTGTTTGGCTCGCATCGGCTTCGATGCTGGCGATGAGCGCAACGGCGGCGAATGCCGACTACGTTCTCGACATACTGCATACGAACGATGTGCACAGCCGCATCCAGTCCGTCAACAAGTACAATTCGACCTGCTCAGCGGAGGATGAAGGCGAAAGCAAGTGCTTCGGCGGCATGGCCCGGTTGAAGGCCAAGATCGATGAACGGCGCGTGGCGCTTGCTGAGGAAAATGCCAATGTACTGGTGCTGGATGCCGGCGACCAGTTTCAGGGCTCGCTGTTCTACACCACCTACAAGGGTGAAGCGGCGGTCGAGTTTCTCAACATGATCAAGCCCGATGCCATGGCGGTGGGCAATCACGAGTTCGACGACGGCCCTGAAACGCTTGCCAAATTCATCGACAAGGCTGAATTTCCGGTGATCTCCGCCAACACCTCGGCCTATTTCGAGCCGCTGCTGAAAAACAAGCTGCCGGGCTATGTGATCGTCGAAAGGGGTGGTGAAAAGATCGGCATCGTCTCAGTGGTGGCCGCCGACACGAAGGAGCTTTCCTCGCCCGGCGACAATGTCGCCTTTGTCAGTGAGATCAGCGTGCTGAAATCGGTAATCCCCGAGATTGAGTCCCAGGGCGTCAACAAGATCGTGGCGCTGACCCATGTGGGGCTTGAAATGGACAAGCAGATCGCCGCTGCCGTTTCCGGTGTTGACGTCATCGTCGGCGGCCACAGCCACACACTGCTTGCCAATGGAGAAGACAGTGCTGCAGGCCCCTACCCCGTCTGGGTGGAAAACCCGGATGGCGTAAAGGTGCCGATCGTTCAGGCGGGCTCCTATTCGAAATATCTCGGTGAAGTCAGCGTCAACTTCAATGATGACGGCGTGGTGACGGCAGCCTATGGCGAACCGCACCTGCTGGATGCAAGCGTGATACCGGATGCAGCCATCGTGGCGCGCATTGCGGAACTGGCAGCGCCCATCGAGGAGTTGAAGAAGAAGCCGGTGGGTGAAACCTCGGCAGCCATCGACGGCGATCGCGGCTCGTGCCGCCTTGGCGAGTGTTCCATGGGCAATCTGGTGGCCGATGCGATGCTAGACCGGGTCAAGGGCCAGGGCGTTTCCATCGCGGTTCAAAATGGCGGCGGGCTGCGTGCCTCCATCGATTCCGGCCAGATCACCATGGGCGAAGTGCTGGAGGTGTTGCCCTTCCAGAATGCGCTTTCGACGTTCGAACTGAAGGGTTCGGATGTGGTGGCAGCGCTTGAAAGCGGTGTCAGCCAGGTCGAGGAGATCAAGGGCCGCTTCCCCCAGGTCGCCGGCCTGCGCTTTGCCTGGGATGAGACCGTCGAGCCGCTCAAGGGCCGCGTCAAGCAGGTCCAGGTCATGAAAGATGGCGAATGGGCCGATATCGATCCCGAAGCGACCTACAAGGTGGTTTCCAACGATTTCATGCGCGGCGGTGGGGACGGCTATGCCGTGTTCAAGGACAATGGCATGAACGCCTATGACTATGGCCCGGGCCTTGAACAGGTGGTGGCCGATTATCTTGCCGCCAACAGCCCGTACAAGCCCTACACCGATGGCAGGGTTCTCAAGGGCGGCATGTTCGAGATGGCCAAGGCGGAAGAAACCACGATGGCCAAAGAACCAGCCGCGAAAGAAGAGAGCATGACGGGCGACTATGTGATCAAGGCCGGCGACTCGCTGTGGACCATTGCCAAGGAAAAATACGGCGATGCGCTGGAGTGGAAACGAATAGAGACGGCCAATTCGGTGAAGAATGTGCGTCGGCTACAGATCGGCGACACGCTGGTCATTCCTCAATAGAAGGGCCTCAATAGCAGCGTTGCGGCAGCCTGTCGAAAGCAGCTTGCCAAAAGAAAAAAGCCTCCGGAACTTCCGGAGGCTTTTTGATATGGTGCGGTCGAGAAGACTCGAACTTCCACCCGTGTTACCGGACAGCGACCTCAACGCTGCGCGTCTACCAATTCCGCCACGACCGCATGAAAAACAGGGCAACCGGTGGGACCGGATTTGCCGTTGGGGGCGTTTAGCAAATGCCCCGGTGCGAAACAAGGGTGCAATTGGCAGGCCTGCCGATTTTTTGTAAACAGGAATGCTACAGCGTTTTGCGTTTAATCCGGTTTACCGAAGTGAACGCAAACGCCGATCTGCCATTTCAACATTGCGCGTTTGCCTGATTTCCGTGATTCAGAAATAAGGCAAAGCGCTTTGGCCGAAACAGCGCAACAAGAGGCAACACCGCCACCCATGACCCTTGCTTCGAACCCAGTTGGCATCTCCGGTGACACACATCCGGACAATCCAGGCCGTACCCTCTCGCGCGACGGGCTTGCAGCCACCTTCCTGCCGGCCGAAGGCTCCGCGCCCGTTCGCTGGCATGTGACACGCGGGTTGAGCAACTACGCCGAAACGGTATGGGAGATGGAGCAATTGGCGCAGGCGATCCGCGCAGGCCAGGCGCCGGAAGCCGTCTGGCTGGTCGAACACCCGCCACTTTATACCGCAGGCACCAGCGCGAAAGCAGCCGACCTGATCGCGCCCGGGCGCTTTCCCGTGCATGAGACGGGCCGTGGCGGCGAATACACCTATCACGGGCCAGGTCAGCGCGTATGCTACGTGATGCTCGATCTGAAGCGCCGCAAACAGGACGTGCGCGCCTTCGTTGCCGCGCTTGAGAGCTGGATCATCGCCACACTTGCCGATTTCGCCATAACCGGAGAAAGACGCGAGGACCGTGTCGGCGTCTGGGTGCGGCGGCCGGAAAAGGCGCCCCTAGCCGACGGCACGCCGCGCGAGGACAAGATTGCCGCGATCGGCATACGCTTGAGAAAATGGGTCAGCTTTCACGGCATCTCGATCAATGTGGAGCCGGAACTCGACCATTTCGACGGCATTGTACCCTGCGGCGTTAGCGGCCATGGGGTGACCAGCCTTGCCGATCTAGGCCTGCCCGTCACCATGGATGACGTCGATATTGCTCTGAAACGCAATTTCGAGACCGTTTTCGGGGCGGTCGAATAATCGCCTCCGATCTGCCTAGGCTGCCACTTCGTCGATCAGGCTTTTCACTGACGGGTCGATGTGGTGGCTTTCGGCCTTCAGGAAGCTCAGCAATGCCTGCTCATTGGCGTTGACGGCACCGTCGCGGCGGATGCGCTCAATCAGCCACCGGGCTTCGCCTGCATCGATCTGCTCATTGGCGTGGGCTTGCGCCTCAAAGGCCTGGTTCTTCTTCGACCAGGAACGCTCCATCTGGACATGGGCGGAGGTAAAGACATCGTCGAAGAAACCTTCCGTAAAGATGCCGCCAAGGCCGGAGAAGACCTGGCCCATGAAGCCGGTAACATCTGCGTCGGTGTCTTCCAGCCATTCCTGGCGGGCCAGTGCCTCGGCCCGTGTCGGAGCGTTGCGCGAGGAAACCGCCATCAGATAGTTGGCGGTGGCGCGCACGAACAGGTCCTGCCAGCTCGGATGGTTGCGGGCACCGTCGGTGCGCTCGTTTATATCGAACAGGATTTCAGCTTCCTGACGCGAGATCGACAGTCCATTGGCGCCGCCTGCCGCATAGAGCACGGCGCGCAGCAGGTCGACTTCGGCTTCGCCGATGACGCCCTTGGTGAGCTTCAAGCCGCGGGCAAGCGGCCCCTCACCCTCGACAACCGCATAGGCAATCTGGGCAATCGCAAAACCGGCAAGCGCTGCCGGACACTCGGCGGACTTGGCCAGAACGCGAACCAGCAGTTCCAGTTCGCTGGCGCTGTCGACAATGCCGTCGTGGGAAATGCGGTTGGCAAGCCACTGGGCGTTGGCGTTGGAAACATAGCCGCGCGGCTCTGCCTGCATCACCGTGTAATCGGTCAGCGCCTCGACGAAAAACTCGTTCCATTCAGCGCATTTGACGGCAACTGCATCGTTGAAGGCGAATACCGCATCGGCTTCCAGCTGGCTTACTATGCCGTCCTGAAACACTTCGCGGCGAAAGCGCAGCACATCCCGGGCGCTGATTTCACCCGGCTTTTCAAGCAGTTCGGCATACGGCCCGTAATTTTCATCATGCATGGCAAGGTCCCCTGATGCCCATTGCGAGACGGCGCTATCACGCCAACTGTCTCACAATCAGGGTAACAGAGCATGGTTTCCCGATTGCCAACAAACAGGGTTAACGGGCGGTAAAGCGCGCAGGCGTTGCCCTCAGCCCTTCACGCGCCGTTCGCGCAGGAAGATGTAGAGGCCGGAACCGATGATGATGAGGATGCCGAGCCATCTGACCGGTGTTGGAAACTCGCCAAAGACGAAGTAGCCCGCAATCGTCAGCGTGGCGATCTCAAGATACTGGAACGGTGCCAGCAGCGAGGCCTCGGCCCGGGAGAAGGCCACGATGATGAGCAGATGCGAAACGGTGGCGATGATGATGATCACCGCAAGCCAGATGACCGGCTCGAAACTTGCCGGCATGGTGAGCGTGAGATCTTCGAAGCCCACAAGTTGGCCGATGACCAGAAACGCCGAACAGGTGGCAATCCCGCCGAGGCCCGACCAGAACTGCATCGTATAGGGGTTTTCCTTCTGGCCGATGATCCGCGACAGAATCAGGTAGAAAGAAAACAGCACGGCGGTGACCAATGGCAGCAACGCCTTTGGACCGAAGATCGCATAGGTCGGCTGGATGATGAGCAGCGCGCCGCCAAAGCCCACCAAGGCGGCGAGATTGCGCCGCCAGCCGACCTTCTCACCCAGAAACAGGGCGGACAGCTGCAAGACGATCAGCGGCTCGACAAAGAAGATGGCGATCGCCTCGGCAAGTGGCAGGTATTTGATGGCGATGAAGAAAACGCTGACCGCACCGCCGATCAGCATGCCGCGCACGAAATTGAGCAGATTGTGACGGCCATTGAGCCCGGAAAGGCCCTGCCGCAGCGCGATGAAGAAAAACAGCAGCACTGCCTGACCGATGAATCGCGTCCAGGTGATGGTCACCGGGCTGATCGCATGGCGGTTCGACAGATATTTCGAAATGACGTCCATCAGCGGGGCCATGATCATGGCCGTCACCATCAGGATGATGGCACCGGTTACCGCGGCACGGGCATGCGCCTGCTCACCGGCAGCGGGCAGCGTTGGCCCGGCGCCGAGCGTGCCAGTTAGAGGTGTAACGGGAGGTCTTGCCCCGGCTTCAGGGCGGGAGGATTGTTCGTCGGTCATCCGACAGCCTTATCGGGAACATCCGGCGTTGGAAAGCGCTCTTGTGACACCATGCTGTCAGCAGAATTCGACACCGGCAGCAGGAGATTTTCCTAGTCGGAAAGTGCTGCCAGAAGATTGTGGGCTGCCTGCATCTCGAGGAAGCGCAATTCGCGGCGCTTGGCAGCCTCGTAATCCTCACCCCACTGGGCGATGTTGTGGTTCTCGTCCACATGGGCAGCAGCCCAGGCTGCATCGAGGTCGAGCTCCCCCTCCGCCAGAGTATAGGCAAGCAATGCCGAGCCTGTCAGCGTCGTCATGGTGTGCAGGCTGGCCAGCGCCAGCGGTGCCTCATAGGCCCTCAGATGCGCCGAAAAAAGCGCCACCGCCTCGCGGCTCTGGGCGATGTGCATGACGCCCTCGACGGTTTCAAACCGTGCGCCGGTCTTTTCCGCTACCCAGTCGAGTACAGGATCCCAGTGTTTTTGCTGATTTTCGACCAGTGCCTCGGGGAAGGAGGCGCGGTAGAACAGCAGATCGTTGGAGGCAAAGCGGACGATGTCCTCCAGCACCGGCTGGATGTTGCCTGCGACGCCATCCAGCGCCGTATTGACCAGACGGGTGATCGGCATGGTGGCAGGATCGATATGCTCCTGCTGCGCCTCCCATTCGCCGGCAACGAGGTTTGCCGCCGCCTCACTCGGCAGTGCCAGAACGGCTTTGGCAGGGGTGCGCACGGACTTTCCGTCCAGAAGCACGGCGAAAGCCTCGCCATCCTGGGAGACCGTCACAGCTTTGTAGAAGCGCCTGGGCAGCACCGGGCGCATGTTTTCCTGGGCAGCTGCCTCGGGCGTACGCCCGCTGCCCTGCCCTGCCCCAAGCAGGATGTCACGCATACTGGAAAGCCCGCACGCCCTGGAAGAAGGAAGCCGATTCCGCTGCTTCGTCGAAGCTCACGCCATCGAGCCAGTCATCGACCATCTTCTGCAGCGCGAGGCTGGAATGGGCGACCGCGCAGGCGCCGGCCGACAGCATGTGGCCGGTGGGATGGTTGCCCCAGGAAACGCCCAGTCCGGTTGCTCTGGCGGCACATGCCATTTCCATGTCGAAGCTGGTGTCGCCAACCACCAGCGTTCTGGAAGGAGAAATCCCGGCCTCATCGCAACACTCCAGCACCATGGCCGGATGGGGCTTGGACGGGCAGTCATCGGCGCAGCGGCTGACGGCAAACCGGCCGGAAAAATGCGGGGTTTCAAGCATCGTGCGCACACCGCGCCGCGACTTCCCGGTGGCAAGGCCAAGCATCACGTCATTGCGCCGGGCGAGGCGATCGATCATCGCGGTAATGCCGACAAACGGCAGGGACTGCATTTCCGGCTGGCGGGAAAGCTGCAGATAGATATCCTTGTAGTCGGACACCATTGCGAGGGTTTCATCGTCGATGTCGCGTCCGAGCAGGCTGGCAATCGCGCTGTCCAGGGTCAGGCCGATCAGGCCGCGGGTCGCTTCACAGGAAGGCTCGTCATATCCCCAGCGCTGAAATGTAAGACGCATGGATTCATGAATGATAGCCTTGCTATCAATCAAAGTCCCATCCACATCGAATAAGATCAGCCGCATGATTCGTTGTGTATAACTGCTTCGCGAATCAGCGGTCAATCCATTGCGAATCAGTTTTGCAAAAAAAATGGCTCACGCAGAGTCAAGTTCTGAATCGGGATCGAATCCGAGCAGGTTCCAGGTCTGAATCATGTGCGGCGGCAGTGGTGCGGTGACATCCAGCATGCCGCCATCGGGATGGGCGATGCGGATGCGGC
>JAGRLQ010000160.1:3221-13658 GCA_020441735.1 Nitratireductor sp. | reverse complement strand
AGGTCGCGTTAACGCTCGCCGGACAACGCCTCCGGCAATCGCCGGGTTAACAGTTTCGAGTAGGCAAAACATGCGTTCCAGCGCTCTTCCGGCCATTGCGGTGGCCGCCAGCTTCCTTTCTGCGTGCAACTCAACAAGTGTCGCAGACGCGCTGGACATCACCGCTACATCTTCCCAGACCACAGGCTCGATTGCCGGCGAAGCCCCGGTGCCGAGCCAGTCCGTGTCTCTGGCATCGGATATGGCACTTTCCGAAACACCTGATCTGCCGGCCAGCGAGGCCATCGAAGAACAGGTCAGCGAGCCGGTCAAAACAGCCATGGTGCGCCCCGCCGACGCGCCGGCAAAGGCCCGGTTGGGAAGTCACGGCCGCGTAAAGGTCTATCCGCCGCGCTTCAAGGATGCCAAGCCGGTCAATTTCGGCCGCATTAAACCCGATCACTACACCGTGCATGGCGTCGATGTCTCGCGCTGGCAGGGCGATATCGACTGGGTGAAACTGCGCAACCAGGGTGCCAACTTCGCCTATATCAAGGCGACCGAAGGCGACGACCATACCGACACCATGTTCCGCCACAACTGGAATGCGGCGGAGAAAGCTGGCATTCCCCGCGGCGCCTACCACTTCTTCTACTGGTGCTCGAAAGCCGAACTTCAGGCCGACTGGTTCATTCGCCACGTGCCGAAGGTAAAAGGTGCCCTGCCCCCGGTCATCGATGTCGAATGGAATTCTCATTCGAGAACCTGCAAACACCGGCCCTCCCGTGCGATGGTGCTGACGAAGATGAAAATCTTCATGAAGAAGGTCGAGCGTCACTATGGCCAGAAGCCGATCATCTATACTGCACCCGATTTCTACGCCGACAATCTGAAGGGCGAATTCAGGGATTATTCCTTCTGGCTGAGATCCGTTGCCGCCCATCCGAAACAGAAATATCCAGGCAGGGACTTTGCCTTCTGGCAGTATTCCGGCACCGGCCTTTCGGCCAGCCATGACACCCAGATCGACCTCAATGTCTTCAATGGCAATGAAAAGAGCTGGCGCCGCTGGCTCAACCAGCGAACACACTGAGTGCCTCTACCCGGCGTCAGCTTCTTCACGGCATGTATCATGCTTAACAGAGTTTTAATGCCCTTGGGTTAGCTTTGCCGCGAAGGCCCCGCATTTGCGTGCCTTGCTCCTGAAAACAGTGCCGACGGGCGGAGAGCATGACTTCCAGACTGACCAGGCGAACCTTTCTGGCAGGTGCCATGGCGAGCGCGACATCGCTTGCCGGTTGCAGCCTGTCGAATTTCACCGAGCAGAACTTTGCACAAGGTCCCACGAGGGTACCTGCCGGAACTGCCTCAGCACCGCCGGGCGTCGATTTGACGACCACAGGCTCCATCGGCACAAACCGGTTGGCGCCGTCGATCGGGCTTGATCCCAACCTGTCGAGTTCGGCCCAGATGTATGCCGCCTTCAATGACGGGAGCTATCAACTGCCGGCGATCCCCTACAAGGAGATGGACCAGCGTTTTCGCCGCCAGCGCGTCCCCAATGATGTGCGCGTCGCACCCGGCGCCATACTGGTCGATACCCGCAACCATCACGCCTATTTCGGCCTGAGCTGGGACGAGGCCGTGCGCTACGGTGTCGGCGTCGGCAAAGCGGGCTTCGAATGGTCAGGGGATGCGGTCATTGCATTGAAGAAGGAATGGCCGGTCTGGACGCCACCGGCAGAAATGATCCAGCGCCGGCCCGACCTGGTGAAATACTCTGGCGGCATGCCCGGCGGCCCCGATAACCCCCTCGGTGCACGCTCGCTTTATCTCTACGCCGATGGCCGGGACACGCTCTATCGTCTGCACGGCACGCCGGAATGGGATTCGATCGGCAAATCGATGTCGTCGGGCTGCATCCGCTTCCTGAACCACGACATCATCGATCTCTACAATCGCGCACCCAAGGGTACGAAGGTACGGGTGGTTTAAACTTCCGACCTCGGGTTTTAGGTCGCGGACTTTCGCATCCCGCGCAGTGCCAGAATAAGGGCACCGCAGACGATCAGCGCCGCGCCGGCGGCCGTCATGGCCGGTGGCACCGCACCGTACAGGACAAAATCGTAGAACGCCGCGAAGACCAGCACCGAATAGAAGGCCGGCATGACGAAACTCGCCTCGCCTCGCTTCATCGACTGGATGAAGAGCGATTGAGCCGACACCATGATGGTGCCTAGCGCCATCAACAGCAGCCATTGAAGCCCGCTCGGCCATATCCAGAAGTATGCTGCAACCGTCAGCGAGATGGCGCAGCCGATGGCGTTGTTGATCACCAACACACGGAGTGCGGGTTCGCTGTTGCTGAGCCGTTTCACGAAGATCACCTCAAGTCCCATGAACAGCGCAGCGCCCAGCGCAAACAGGGCTGAGGGCTGCAGCGCCTCCGATCCCGGTCGAAGAATGAGAATGGCGCCGCAAATACTGCATCCGGCCGCCATGAGCTTTCTCGGTCCAAGACGCTCTCCGAGCATCGCCACCGCCAGGAACATGGCCACGAGCGGATTGAGAAAACTGATTGCGGTTGCCTCGGCAAGCGGCATCCTCGCGACGGCGGCAAACATGCATGTAATGCCAAGCCAGCCGCAGAGAGAGCGAAGAACATGCCACTCCCATCGCGCTCCAGCAAAGGAAGGACGCGCTGACGGGGTCAGCAGCAGGAACAGCAAAAGCGCAAAAAGCGCAAAGGCAAACCTGCCCGCACTGATCTGAAACGGGCTGAGACCGGGATCTGCCCCATCCGGCAGGCCAAGTGCCTTAGCCAGAAGCGAGGTTGCAGCAACCAGTGCCCCGGCCCCCAGCATCAGCACGATGCCGGGCCAGGCAGGGGCAGAAGGAGCAATGGCGAACCTGGTCATGCTTGTGTGCCGATCAGCCTTGCCGGCGAAGATAGACGAACCAGTAGACAACGCCGACCATCAGGCTGCCGCCAACCAGGTTTCCGGCTGTGGCGACAACCACGTTGTGGATGGCGCCCGAAACGGTCAGCCCCGCATAGGCAGCGGCATCCTGTCCGATAGCAGCCCAGAACTCCGGTTGTGCCCATTCCTTCAGCGCCAGCCCATAGGACAGGAAGTAGATATTGGCGATCGAGTGCTCGAAGCCTGCAGCGACGAAGGCGGTAATCGGCGGAACGATGACCAGCACCTTGTCGGCGACGTTGCGCCCGCCGAACGACATCCACACCGCCAGACAGACCAGCACGTTGCAGAGCACCGCCAGAAAGAACAGGTCAGCGGTACCGAGCGATGCCTTGTAGGCGGCAACCGAAAGCGCCGTCTTGCCCACGCCGCCACCGGCAAGCCCGTGCTGGCCTGACAGGAACACCAGTCCTGCCGTACCGATGGAGCCTGCAATATTGCCGAGATAAACCAGCCCCCAGGCACGCAGCAGCGCAGCACCGGTTATCTTGCCGCTGGCATAGGAGACCACCATCAACGCATCGCCGGTAAACAGTTCGGCACCGCCGACAATCACGAGGATCAGGCCAAGGGAAAACACCAATCCCATCAGCAGGCGGGCAACACCCCAGGGCAGATCGCCCGCCCCGGTGGCAACGACCGTCATGAAGATCGCACCGAAGGCAATGAACGCACCGGCTAGAATACCCAGAATGACAAGAGCGGCAGCCCGGCGCCCGGCCTTGACCGCACCCGCATTTTCACAGGCCCGCGCCATCTCCGGCGGAAGCAGCGGATCGAATCTCTGCTCAGGCTTGTCGGACATCACCGCTGCACTCCCCATCGTCCCGGCATTGGCCCGGCAAAGGGGCTGACCTTTCAATCCTTATCCGTTATGCGGTAGCCGGCTTGCAGGCAAGAGCGCAAACGGAAAGAATCTGCCGGAGAGGATTTCAGCGGTTGAGATGCCTCACACCGCCAGAATGTTTTTGAACTGCCAGGGATCGTCGTGATCAAGATCGGCAGTGTTGCGGTCCCAGCGTGCCTGAAGCGGCGTCCAGTCGGTGTAATGACCTTCCACCGGTCCGAGATAGGGTTTCTGCACCTCAAGGCAGCGCACATGGTCCATCTCGTCGGTCTCGACGATTCCGGCCTCGGGATTTTCCAGCGCCCAGACCATCCCGGCCAGGACGGCGGAGGTCACCTGCAGCCCGGTCGCGTTCTGATAGGGCGCCAGATCACGCGTTTCCTCCATGGAAAGCCTGGAACCGTACCAATAGGCATTCTTCTCGTGACCGAACAGCAGTACGCCCAGCTCGTCGATGCCCTCGACGATCTCGTTTTCATCGAGAATGCGGTGTTCCTTCTGGGGTTCCGGTTTGCCGAAACACTCATGCAGTGACAGCACCGCCATGTCGGCGGGGTGATAGGCGTAATGACAGGTCGGCCGGTATTCGGGCGCTAGCCCCTCGCCCACCGTGTAATAATCGGCAATCGAGATCGCCTCGTTATGGGTGACGAGAAAGCCGTATTGCGCGCCCGGTGTCGGGCACCAGGTATGCACTTTGGTGATGGCGCCGGGCCGGTTGAGGTAGATCGCTGCTTGGCAACCCTTTTCATGGGTGCCGGCACCTTCCGGCAGTGCCTTCTCATGGCTGCCCCAGCCCAGTTCCGCCGGCTGGAAGCCTTCGGAAATGAAACCTTCCACCGACCATGTATTGACGAAGACATCACGCGGACGCGGATAGTCCGGTGCCTGGGTATCGCGCTCGGCAATGTGCACGCCCTTGACGCCAAGTCCCTGCATCAGCTTTGCCCAGTCCTCGCGCGAGGCAGGCATCTCGTACGCAAAGCCCGTGTCGCGGGCGATGTTGAGCAGCGCTTCCTTGACGAACCAAGACACCATGCCCGGATTGGCACCGCAGCAGGAGACAGCGGTGGTACCGCCGGGATTGCTGCGCTTTTCAGCCCGGACGGTCTCGCGCAGCGCATAGTTGGAGCGCTCGGCAAGGCTTGCCTTTTCATCGAAATAGAAACCGAGCCAGGGCTCGACCACCGTGTCGATATAGAGCGCGCCGAGGGAGCGGCAGTGTTTCATGATGTCGAGCGAGGAGGTGTCGACCGACAGGTTGACGCAAAAACCCTGCGGCTTGCCCTTGAACAGCCCGTCCAGCACCTCTCGGTAGTTTTCCGGCGTCAGTGCGGTCTGATGGAACTGCACGCCTTTCCCGGCCAGAAACGCCGCATGCGCATCCGACGGCTCGACCACATGGATATCGTTGGCATCATACTCGAAATGACGCTCAATCAGCGGCAGCGTGCCGCGGCCGATGGAACCGAAACCGATGATAACGACGGGGCCTTCGATGCGGCCATAGACCGGATACGACATGACAAGCACTCCTGGGAAATGGCCGGTGGCTGCCGGCCGCAAGGTTCCTGAACGGGTTTGCAGAGGTTAAAGGACCGTGACGTCGAGCGGCGGAAAACCGTTGAAGCCCACCGACGAATAGCTCGACGTATAGGCGCCGCAATTGCGGATGATCACCCGGTCGCCCGACTTCAGCCCGAGCGGCAGTTGCACCGGGCGTTTTTCATACAGCACGTCGGCTGAATCGCAGGACGGGCCTGCCAGCACGCAGGGGCCGGCGGATTCATGATCGCGATCGGTAATGAACTGGTAGCGGATCGCCTCGTCGATGGTTTCGGCAAGGCCCGAAAACTTGCCGATGTCGAGATAGACCCAGCGATAGGCATCATTGTCCGACTTGCGGGAGACGAGCATCACTTCGGCGGCGATCATGCCAGCCTCGGCAACCAGCCCACGTCCGGGCTCCGCCATGATGTGCGGCACGTCGCCAAAACGCTGGCGCACCAGTTCCATGACCTGCGCTGCATAGGCGGTGGCCGGTGTTACTTCCTCGCCGTAGAAGGCCGGGAAGCCGCCGCCGATATTGAGAAGGGTAAGGTCGAACCCGGCATCTACCGCTTCGTGCCAGATCGCGGAGACCTGATCGAGCGTCGCGCTCCACATTTCCGGCCTGCGGGTCTGCGACCCCACATGGAAGGAAAAGCCAACCGGGTTCAATCCTCGTCGCTGCGCGTAGCCGAGCAGCATCAGCGCCTTGTCGCGGGCGCAGCCGAACTTGCGCGACAGCGGCCAGTCGGCTTCCGTCACGTCGACGATCAGGCGGACATAAACGTCGGCGCCCGGCGCATGGTCGGCAATCTTCTCGATTTCCTCTTCCGCATCGGCGGCATAGAGACGAATACCGTTCTCGAACGCCCAAGCGATGTCGGAAGCCCGCTTGATGGTGTTACCGAAAGAAATCTCGTGTGGTTTCGCGCCGCGCGACAGGCAAAGTGCGATCTCGCCTTTCGAGGCGGCATCGAAATGCGAGCCTTCGGCGATCAGCGTGTCGATGATTGCCGGTTCAGGATTGGCCTTGACCGCATAGTGAACGGAGGCGCGCCCGAGGCCTGCCTTGAGCGCCCGGTAGTTTGCAGCAACAACATCGGTGTCGAGCACCAGCGTTGGCCGATCAAACACGTTCGAGCGGATATGGGCTTCGATGCGGGAAATCGCGCGGGGGGAATAGCCGACGGCTGCGCCGCCGGCAAGGCCGGTTACGTATGCGTTCATGGTCATCTCCAATAGACCCGGCCATTGGACCCCCTTGCGGGAATCCGCGTATGACCGCTCACTTCCAAGGGAGACGTTACCGTCGCTACGTAAACCGAATGCGGAGTACTGAACCGCTGGCCAGAGGCGCGTGCGTTGGCGTCTGTGGGCGCGCATTTAGAGAAACGGAATCCGCGATGCAAGGGTAAAATCGCAGCGCAGCGGATTTTTCTGCAGTTCGGCGCTGCCAATAGCTTGTGAAGATCGATGTTCCGGAATTTTCCGCAATGAAATCAGAACGTTGTCAGATCAGTGCCCGCCATGATCACAATGCATGACAGCATTGCTCCGACTACAGCGCGTTGGCCATGACCTCGATCAGCACCGGCACGCCATCCTTGTTGCCCGACTCATGCGCATCACGCACCGCTCCAGCAAGCTCACCAAGCGCCGTGATCTGCCTCGCATGCCAGCCGAAACCCTTTGCCAGCATCTGGAAATCCGGCACCTGCGGATCGACGGCGATCGGCTCGATACCGAGGTCGATGAAACCTTCGCGGATCTGTTTCAGCGACTGGTTGTTCCACAAGATCAGGATCACCGGCAGCTTTTCCTCTGCCGCCGTCGCCATTTCCTGGATCGTGTAAAGAACGCCGCCATCGCCGGCAAAGACCACCACCGGTTTTTCCGCCGCCCCCAGTTTTGCGCCAATGCCCGCCGGAAGGCCGTAGCCCAGCGTGCCGTAGCCCTGGGGAAACAGCATCCGCCCGGAAGTTTCCGGCCGGAACACAGCATGACCGGTATAGCCGATCTGCGTCATGTCGCAGGCGACCAGGGTTTCCTCCGGTAAGGCGTTGACCACCGTCTCGAAGACCTTGCGGCGCAACCGCTCGGCCTCATCTTGGCTTTCATCATAAGCAGCAAGGGCAACAGCGACCTGCGCTTCCGCCGTCTTGCGGCGGGCATCATCGGTGTTGGCTGCTACCCTCTCCGCCAGCATTTCCAGAATGGTAGGCGCATCGCCGTGAAGTTCAATGTCTGCCTTCGGACCGTTGGTGAACTGGCTGGCATCGATGTCGATACGGATCAGCTTGCCGTTGAAGGCAAATTCATTGCCCCACGTATCCGTGCTAGCCAGTTCGCTACCGGCCACCAGCACCACATCGGCAGCAGCGATCAGCTCGTGGGTGGCAGCGGAAACCAGTGTCGGCCCCAGGCTGAGCGGATGGGAGCAGGGCAGGATACCGCTTCCGGCAACCGACGTCGCAATGGGTGCTGCAAGCTTTTCGGCAAGCGCCTGAACCGCCGGCTCGCCGCCGATAGCCCCGCCACCGGCAATGATCAGCGGTCTTTCAGCGCCGGAAAGCAGGCTGGCTGCTTCCGCGATGCGTGCCGGATCAGCTTCAGGCTTTGGTGCTGCCGGTTGCGGCGACCAGTCTTCGTCCACCTTCTGCGCGAAAATGTCGATCGGCACCTCGATGTGCACCGGTCTCGGCCGCGCCGAGTTGAAAACGTCAAAGGCCTTGGCAAGAAGGCCGGGAAAGTCTTCCGGCTTTTCCACCCGCGCTGAAAATGCCGTGCAGGCGCTCATCAGCTTTTGCTGGTCAGGCAGTTCGTGCAGTTCGCCCCTGCCCCGGCCCAAGTGATGCGTCTCGTTGACCGAGGAGATCACCAGCATGGGAATTGAGTCCGAATAGGCCTGGCCGATGGGCGTTGCCGCATTGGTAACGCCCGGCCCGGTAATCAGAAAGCATACGCCCGGCTTGCCGCTGGCGCGCGCATAGCCGTCGGCCATGAATCCGGCCCCCTGCTCGTGCCTCGGCAGCACATGGCGGATGCGGCTACCGACCAACCCGCGGTAAAGTTCCAGCGTGTGGACGCCGGGAATGCCGAACACGACCTCGACATCGTATTGTTCCAGCAGGGAAACAATCGCCTCGCCACAGGTTTTGGTATTGCGCATGGCCTGCCCAGTCACAACGTCTTTTCGATACTACATGCCCTGCGGGCCGCGGTTCATCGCGGCAACGCCGGTACGGCAGACTTCCACCAGACCAAGCGGCTCCATGATGGCGATGAACTGCTCGATCTTGGAAATCCGGCCGGTGATCTCGAAGGTAAAATGCTCGATGGAAGCATCGATCACCTGGGCTCGGAAAGCATCGGCCAGCCGCATCGCCTCAACACGGTTCTCGCCCTTGCCCGCCACCTTGACCAGCGCCAGCTCGCGCTCCAACGGCTTGTCGTAGCCCTTCTCATCGGCAACCAGTGTCAGGTCGATCACCCGATGCACCGGCACCGCGCGTTCCAGCAGTTTCTTGATCTGTTCGAGCACATGGGCTGTGCCGCTTGAAACGATGGTAATCCGCGACAGGTGTTTTTCATGGCTGGTTTCGGAGACCGTCAGGCTTTCGATGTTGTAGCCGCGGCCGGAAAACAATCCGATGACACGGGCCAGCACACCCGGCTCGTTGTTGACCAGAACCGAAAGCACATGGGTGCGCGGGGTTTCCGTATCCTTGGCGATGAAATAGGCGGAGCCTGCCTGTTGTTTCTTCGGACTCATCTTGCTTCGTTCCTGTCGTTTGTTGTTACGATCTAACCGCTTTTCGATTGGCATTCCAGTTGCGCGAGACGGCAATGCCGCCAAGGATGACGCAAAGCGCGAGCCAGGCATTCCACGGCAGTTTTTCGGCTAGGATCAGCGTTCCCCAGAAAACACCGGCAATCGGCACCAGCAGGTTGATCTGGCCGAAGAAGCCCGCCCCCTGCCGCGAAATCAGAGCATACATCAAATATGAGGCGACCACGGTCGGGAGCATTGCAAGCAGCAGGATGGATACAGAGGCGAGCGGCCCGGGAAGTTCCGTCGGCCGGCCTTCGAGCAGCACTGCAGCGGGCAGCAGAATAACCGCCGACCAGCCGATCGCCGTTCCCATCAGCATCGTTGCATCGAGATGAATGAGCTTCTTGGTGATCAACGAATTGATGGCATAGCAGACCGCGCCGCCGAACACGATCAATTGTGAGAACAGGTTCTGCGTGACCCCGCCGGCAAGTGACGGCCAGAACAGGATCACCAGTCCGGCAATGCCGAGCCCGACCGCCATCAGCTTTGTGCTGTTGAGTTTCTCGTCCTCTGTCACGAAATGGGCCAGCAGGATCGTGATCAGCGGCATCGCGCCCATCAGGATTGCCGCCAGTCCACTGTCAATCACCTGCAATCCGCTGGATATCAGCGAAAAGGGCAACGCGTTGCCAAACACCGCGCACAGGAAGATAAGTCCGTGCTCGCGCCAGGTCGCGCGGATTTTTTTGCCCGAGAAAACCAGAACGGCCGCCATGATTGCAGCGCCGATCAGCTGTCTTGCTGCAGTCATCGTGATCGGCGCCACTTCGGCGACTGCAAGCTTCTGCAGCAGAAAGCTGCCGCCCCAGATCATCGCAAGGGCAATCAGCAGGCCGTAGTCGGAAAGGCCGGGCTGCTCACGCTTCATCGTTGGAAGACCTGTCAAAGACACGTTCCCTGAAAAGCGCCAGGTCGATATTTCCGCCGGAAAGCACGAGGCCGATCTTCTTGCCCCGGTTGGCATCTGCCTCCTTGATGGCGGCAGCAAGCGGTGCGGCCCCTGCGCCCTCGGCCAGATTGTGGGTGTCGGTCCAGTAATGGCGCACCGCATCCGCAATCTCGTCATCGCTGACGGTCACGATGCGTGCAGCACCCGCATTGATCATCGCCACGGCCCCGGGGTCGGGAATCCGCGTCGCAATGCCATCTGCGAATGTATGGCAGGTATTGGTCGAAACCGGATGCCCGGCAGCGAAGGAAAGCGCATAAGCGGGCGAACCTTCCGCCTGAACGCCCACGATCTCCGC
>JAGRLQ010000160.1:0-3157 GCA_020441735.1 Nitratireductor sp. | reverse complement strand
ACATAGACGACATCAAGATCGTCATGGGCCTCGAACAGTTCCGCACCATAGCCCGCAACGCCACAAACCAGCCGCTTGTCGAAGGAGGGCACGAAGATCAACCCCTGTTCGGCGGCGAGGGCATCGGCATGGGCTTTCGCGTCGTCGAAATCCTCGCCGTGTTCGATCAGCCTTGCGCCAAGCGCAGCCATGGCGGCGTTCTTTTCTGCTGAGTTGCCGTGCGGCACGACGATGGTCACCGCGATACCCGCCCGCGCGCCAGCCAGAGCAAGACTCTGACCGTGATTGCCGCGTGTTGCGGAAATAACGCCAGGACACTCCGGTTGCTCCCGTTTCAGGGCATCCATGTACACGACCCCGCCGCGCACCTTGAAGGCGCCGGTCGGATTGTGGTTTTCATGCTTTACCACCACTGTCGCGCCGACCCGCTTGCCCAGCAGTGGCCAGACATGCGCTGCCGTCGGCGGCAGAGCACCGGCCACCGTTTCGCGAGCATGGCGAAGCTCGTCGAGTGTGATCATCGATTGCATGGCATCAGACCAACTGCTTGCCCTTCTCGTCGATGGCCGAACCCACCGCCTCGTCGGTCGCCTCATCGGGCAGCAGCATCTCGTTATGCGCCTTGCCGGACGGGATCATCGGGAAGCAGTTGGCCAGGTTCGCCACCCGGCAGTCGAAGATCACCGGCGCATCGGTATCGATCATCTGCTGAATGGCATCGTCGAGATCGCCCGGCTTGTCGCACTTGATGCCGACACCGCCATAGGCTTCCGCCAGTTTGACGAAATCCGGCAGCGCCTCGGTATAGGAGTGAGACAACCGGTTGCCATGCAACAATTGCTGCCACTGGCGCACCATGCCCATATACTGGTTGTTCAAGATGAAAATCTTGATCGGTGCGCGATACTGAACCGCCGCCGACATTTCCTGGATTGTCATCAGCACCGAGGCATCGCCCGCAATATCGATAACCAATGCGTCGGGATGCGCCATCTGCACGCCAAAGGCCGCCGGCAGGCCGTAGCCCATCGTGCCGAGCCCGCCCGAGGTCATCCAGCGATTGGGCTCCTCGAAACCGAAGAACTGGGCTGCCCACATCTGGTGCTGGCCCACTTCCGTGGTGATGAAGGTGTTGCGGTCCTTCGTCAGCGCATACAGACGCTCGATGGCGTATTGCGGCATGATGACGTCTTTCGAAGGCTTGTAGGAAAGTGACTGGCGGCTGCGCCAGCGGTCGATCTGCGACCACCACGGATTGAGCGTGCCCTCTTCCGGCTTGTCCGAAAGCCCGTCCCACAAGGCCAGCATGCGCTCCAGCACATGGGCAACATCGCCGATGATCGGAATGTCGACACGGACATTCTTGTTGATCGAGGAGGGATCGATATCGATGTGGATCTTCTTCGAATGCGGCGAGAAGGCATCAAGCCTGCCGGTAATGCGGTCGTCGAAGCGCGCGCCGACGCACACCATCACATCGCAATCATGCATGGCAAGATTGGCTTCGTAAGTGCCGTGCATGCCCAGCATGCCGAGCCAGTTTTCACCCGAAGCCGGATAGGCGCCCAGCCCCATCAGCGTGGACGTGATCGGAAAGCCGGTTTTCGCGACCAGCTTGCGCAGCAGTTGCGAGGCCTTCGGGCCGGAGTTGATGACCCCGCCGCCGGTATAGAAAACCGGTTTTTTGGCACCAGCCATCAGCTCGACGGCAGCGGCAATCGCATCCTCTTCACCTTCAACCCGAGGCTTGTAGCTTTTCAGTTCATAATGCTCCGGCGGATAATAGGTGCCCGTGGCAAACTGAACATCCTTCGGAATATCGATCAGCACCGGACCGGGACGGCCCTGTGTCGCCACATAGAAGGCTTCGTGCAGAATGCGCGGCAGGTCATCGACCGCCGAAACCAGCCAGTTGTGCTTGGTGCAGGGCCGGGTAATGCCAACGGTGTCGGCTTCCTGGAAGGCGTCGGAACCGATCAATCCGGTCGGCACCTGGCCAGTCAGACAGACCAGCGGGATCGAGTCCATCAGCGCATCCTGCAGCGGCGTCACCGCATTGGTGGCGCCCGGACCGGAGGTCACCAGCATGACACCGGGCTTGCCCGTCGAACGCGCATAGCCCTCGGCGGCATGTCCTGCCCCCTGCTCATGGCGAACCAGAATGTGATTTACCTTGTCCTGCTGGAAAATCTCGTCATAGATCGGAAGCACCGCACCGCCGGGATAGCCGAACACGGTGTCGACCCCGTTATCGGCCAGGGCCTGAATCACCATCTCGGCTCCGGTCATCTTTCGGGCCGCGGATTTTGCTCGTTTCGTCTTGACGCTCTTGGGCATGGTTCCATTTCTCTTTGTTGCCAAACGGCTTTTTGATGCCGTGTCGTAATTCCGAATCCGGTCTCATGGAAGCCCGATTTGACACTGCCGCGCCGGCAGCCTGAAATCAGGCAATAAAAAAGGCCCCTTTCGGAGCCTGTTTTGCGCATACGCTGCCGAAGCGACAGGTTTATCAACCTGTCACGCGCATGCGCACATCACCACGAGAATGAATTTGGGCATTTCGCCACTCCTTCGATTGCGCTCGCAAACTAGCCAGCACTTGGCAATGCGTCAACCGCCTTTTTTGAATGCAGGCAGGGACGGCTTACCGGCTCATCATCACCGGCTTGTAGTCGACATCGCAGTTGTCGGGATCGAAATCGGGGATCGAAAGCGAGGGCATCGGCAGCGCGCGTGAGGTTGGGGCACTGACCTTTTGTGTCACTATCGCCAGTTGCAGCATGTCCTCCGGCGGCGCGGTAATGCCGTTAAGGCAGGAACCGAGCGCGCCGAAATTGTCGAACAGGTTGACATCCGGATCATCCTCGCGGTGGCGGCGCTTGAGGCTCTTCCCTTGCTGACCGAAATAGAACCGGATACCGGCCATCGCCGTGGTTTCCGACTCGCTGAAGGAAGCTTCGGCAAACAGCGACGTGGCGATCTGACTGGACGAAAAAGCCGCTTCAACGCCGGCAAAGGCAGCGGTGGTGTTGAAGCTGTGCTCGATGCCCGCCTTCACCAGAAAATCATCGGTAATGTAAAAGTCGACCTCGCCGGAAGCTGCCCAGTAGATGCCTTCGCCGAAGAAGCCGAAATCCGCCACATCGCGGCCGGCAAA
>JAGRLQ010000159.1 GCA_020441735.1 Nitratireductor sp. | reverse complement strand
CGGGCTTGATGCCTTCATAGGCGAATTTGAAGTTTTCCGGCGCCAGCGGCGAGCCGGTGCTGGTCATCATGGCGAGCGAGGAAAGATCGTGGCTTTCAACCGGCCGCAAGCCTGAATTGCGCACGGCATCGATGTATTTGGCCGACGTTCCGAAAAAGGTGAAGCGCTCCTGCTCGGCATAGTCAAACAGCACCCGCGCTTCCGGCGCAAAGGGCGAGCCGTCGTAGAGCATCAGTGTTGCGCCGCTCGCCAACCCCGTGACCAGCCAGTTCCACATCATCCAGCCACAGGTGGTGAAATAGAAGAACCGGTCGCCTGGCTTCAGGTTGCAGTGAAGCTGCTGTTCCTTCAGATGCTGGAGCAGCGTTCCGCCCTGGGAATGGACAATGCATTTGGGAATTCCCGTCGTGCCGGACGAAAACAGGATGTAAAGCGGATGCTGGAAGGGAAGGCGTTCGAAGGTGACTTCAGCCGCCGTATGGCTACCAGGGCCGTCCGCCCAGCTTACCGCGCCAGGCAGACCAGCGGCGACGTCCTTTGCATTGCCGAGATAATCGGCAATCACGATCTGTTTGACGCTGGTCAGCTTGGCGGCAATAGCCTGCAGCTTCCCCGCGATTTCGATGCGCTTGCCGTTGTACCAGTAGCCATCACAGGAAATGAACACCTTGGGTTCGATCTGGCCGAAGCGATCAAGCACGCCACCCTCACCAAAATCCGGCGAACAGGAAGACCAGACAGCACCAAGCGAGGAAGCTGCCAGCATGCCGATCACGGCCTGCGGCATGTTGGGCAGCATGGCCGCCACCCGGTCGCCCCTGCCTACCCCGGCTGCTTTCAGGAATTGCTGCATGCGGGAGACTTCGCCATGCAATTCATCCCAGCTCAACCGGGTCGAGAGCTTGTCCTCGCCGCGGAAAACGATTGCATCCGCGCCACCTTTGCGCTGCAGCAGGTTTTCAGCAAAATTCAGACGGCTTTCAGGAAAAAAGCCGGCACCGGGCATCGGCATTTCCGGCGATGTTGCCGCACCGCCCTTTTCACCGACAACCCCGCAGAAATCCCAGACAAGGCTCCAGAACCCCTCGAGATCGCCCACCGACCAAGCATGCAGGCCGGTGAAGTCATCAAGGGGTTTTCCGGCCGCCTTTTCCGCCTGTTTCAAAAAGGCGTGAAAATTGGTCTTTTCAAGCTTCGCGGGATCGGGTTGCCACAAGATTGTACCGGTTTGCATGCAGGTCTCCAGAAGGATGAAACGATTGTGCCGTGCTGTGGACGAACTGGTCTTTGCTATACACGCTTTGGCGGCTCTGTCATGCCCCAAGGCGTGCTAACTTATGGATAATCCGCTCTGCCTCAACCATACAAAGCGAAATGCGTTGAACGGTTCGGATATATGTGAAATTCTCCAGACGAGGGGGAGAAGGGCAGTGTGTGCCGGGGCGGCAAAAGATCCTCGCGACGGTGAAGGATGCCGGCTATTCGGGTATTCCTCGAAACCATGGCAGGCCGAATAACTCCCGGCAGGAACTGAATGAAGAAGATAGTTGCCATTCTCGCAATCGCAATCGGGCTTGTTGCGCTTGGTTTTGTTGCCCTGCCGCTGCTGGTATCGAGCGAAGCCGTACGGGCGACCATGCTCGACCGCGCGCGCCAGATCACCGGTCGCGAGATGCAGTTTACCGGCACACCGGAGATCACGTTCAGCCCCTTCCTCGGTATCGAACTCAACAACGTTACCTTTCGCGATGCGCACGGCGCGAAGGACGCACCGCCGCTTCTGCAGATGCCGGTTCTCAGAGGCAAGCTGAGCGCGACTGCCGCCATGCGCGGATCGATCGAGGTCACCGAGTTTCATTTCGTCCGGCCGGTATTCAACCTCGCGGTCTACAAATCCGGTCAGACAAGCTGGACTTTTCCGGTCGGCAAGATGTGGCAGGCGCTTTCCAGGGCCAAGGAACTGCGCGCCCAGCAGGCCGGCAATGAAACGCTCGATACCGCCCTGCTGGACGACATCCGGCTCGGCACCTTTGATGTTTCCGATGGCATCATCAACTACACAAACGAGGCGACTGGCGCGAAAGAAACGGTAACCAGTCTCAACGGCACGCTCAGCTGGCCCAACATCCGGTCAAGCTGGCGGTTCGAAGGCAGTGCCATCTGGCGCGGCGATGCAATCACCGGCCGAATGAATGCCGATCTGCCGATCATGCTGCTTGCGGGCGGCATTTCCAAAATCAGCGCGTCGCTGAAATCCGAACCGCTCAATCTCGATTTCACCGGCGAGGCAAACCGGCTTTCGGACCTGTTTGTCTCCGGCGATGTCAATCTGTCCTCCCCGTCGCTACGCCGAATGGTGACGTTTCTTGGCGGGGAAGTGGAGCCGGGAACAGGCTTCGAAAGCTTTACGGCAAGCGGCGCCGTGTCGGGAACGATGTCAGACATCCAGTTGGCGGATTCTAGCCTTGAACTCGACGGCAATACCTACAAGGGGAATCTGCGTTTTTCGATCAGCGAGACCGGCAAGAACAAGCTGAGCGGGACACTGGCGGCGGACCGCCTCGACCTGCAACCCTATGCCCTGCTGCTGCTCGACGGCAGTAACCGGAAGACGCTGTTCACGGTGATCAACCAGTCGGATGCCGATATTCGCGTATCGGCCAATACGCTTTCCTTCCCGGGCCTCGAATTGACGGAATTTGCCGGCAGTCTGATTGCGCGGGAAAACGAGATCAAGCTTGATGTCGGCAATGCCGCCTTCGGCAATGGCATTCTGGCGGGCTCGATCTCGGCAACCGGTGACAGCGAACACGCCGTGCTCGGCCTTTCCGTCGATGGCAGCGGCATCAATCCTGTCGGCCTGCCGTTTTTGAAGAACCACAGCCGGTTGCTGCCCGATGGTGCTTCCAGCATCAGGGCGCGGCTCACCAGCGAGCTTTCAGAGCAAGGCGCACTTCTTGAGGCGATGAACGGCAACTTCTCCATCACCATGCCTTCCGGCAATATTGCGGGCCTTGATTTCTCCGAGGTGCTCAAGACCCTCGACCCTGAAAGCAGCGATGGAGAAAACGTGATGATCGCCAAGCCGCTCGCTGCCACCGCCGTCACCAAGTTTGAAATCAACGCATCGATTTCCAACGGCACCGCCTGGGTCCAGAACAGCGCGTTTGAAGTCGAGGGCTACCGCGCGCGGCTTTCCGGCAAAACCGAGCTTTCAGGTGGTTCGCTTGCCATGTGGGGCGGGCTGGAGCCGCCGGAAGGCAAAAACAGCAGCCTTGAAGGCGGACAGTTCTTTCTCGGCGGAACGCTGAGGCAGCCCTTGCTGGTTCCCCAGATCCGTTCACCTGCCGGAAATCGCACCGCCATTCCCGGCAATGTCAGAAAGACAGCCTCTTCGCCCGCAAAGCCGATGCAGACCGTTGTCGGGCAGTAGATAACGGCGATCGTCGCCCTTCCGGGTAGCCGGTCACCGGTTTGGTTCAGGTTGAAAAACGCATTATAACGCCAGAAAGACGAACGGGTGCGATTCGCCGTATCGCGGATCGGGTATCAGGAAGGCAATGCTGAGACTGTTTTCCACCATCACCAAGATCGTTATCGCGTCCCTGCTGACCGGCGTGGTCCTTCACAAGCTCGACCTGTCAGCGGAGCAGATTCTTCTCGAGCTCGGCGTAACACCTGAAAACGTCATCGTCTGGCTTGAGGAAGGCGTCAACTGGGCGATCCCCCATCTACTGCTCGGATCGATGGTGATCCTGCCGGTCTGGCTGGTGGTTTTCCTGTTCCGCCCGCCTCGGGGTTAGGCTGTACCTTCGAACTACCTGAAATCGAATGCGCTGAGGCCGGAGACGAATTCGTCAAGACCCGAGGGCCGCGTCAGTGGCGGTTCGGCGCGTGAAAGGCAGCCCTGACGCTCGCACAACCGGCAGGCCTGGCCAATGGGCGTCGGGCGCAAACCCTCCCCCGCAAGTGATTTTCCATAAACCGTCTCGGCTGCAAGATCTGCCGGACAACCCAGCAACACTGCGGTGCGGCGTACACGTTCATCGAAGGCACCTTGCGGTCCTTCAAGCGTCCGGGCGATGACCAGAAAGCGGTTTCCATCGGGCATTTCCACATGTTCGACAAGGATCTGACCGGGCTGAGAGAAGGCCACATGCACCGGCAGCTTCGGGCAATTGCCGCCGAAGTGAGCCTTTGGGAAACCTTGCGCACCGGCGCTGCGGAAGCGGTTTCCGGCGTGATCGACTTCCAGCATGAAGAATGGCAGGCCGTGGCTGGAAGGCTTCTGCAGCATGGTCAGGCGGTTCGCCACCTGTTCGAAGGAAACGCTGAAGCGCGAGCGCAGCACATCGATGTCGTAACCGGCCCGCTGGGCGGCGGGCAGAAAGCTGTCATAGGGCAGGATAAGGGCGTGGGCAGCATAACGCGCCAGTTCGAAACGGGCGATGCGCTTTGCCTCATCGCTTGCAAGCTGAAGACGCTCCAGTTCCCTGGCAATCACATCGGGCATACAGAGCAGGCAGGCCTCCATGGCGACTTCGCGCAACTGGTCGAAGGGTGACAGGCGTTCCGACAGGAAGAGCCGCATGGAATGACGGTCGAAACGCCGTCGCCACAACGGCATGGTGTGAACCGGCAGCAGGCGGACGGCGATGTTGTGCTCCTTGCGCAGCCATTCCTTGAGACTGCCCAAAAGTTCGGTGCCGCCTTCGAGGCTGGCAGCAAATTCGGAAGCCTTCTCCTCGATCGAATCGAAATAGTTCGGCCGGGATTCTAGCTTTTCATGCACCTCGTCGGCCGGTAGCCGGGCAGCCGAAAGCGAGGTGGTGTGGCCTTCCCTTGCCAGAATGTCCTTGAGGTCGCTCAGGCGTTCCTGGGATTCGCGATAGGCCTTGTAGAGTTTGACAATGCCGGAGGCGGCGTTGGGTGCGGCTTCGGCAACTTCCAGCAATTCCTGACTGCCGGGCAGTTCATCTGCCAGCAACGGATCGGCGAAAACCTCCTTCAGCGCATTCTGCGAGCCGGAAGGCTCTCCCTTCAGCTCTTCCAGGTTGAGATCGTAGGCCGAAGCCAGCTTCAGCAGCAGTTGAACCGTCAACGGGCGCTGGTTGCGTTCCACGAGGTTGAGATAGCTCGGCGAAATACCCAGTTCCTCTGCCATCGCCGTCTGGGTGAGGCCCTTGGAATTGCGGATGCGCCGGATGCGGGGACCGGCAAATATCTTGTGTTCGGCCATTGATTTATCGTCCTGTCAATGCCATTCAGATTTTACAATTCTTTACTCAGGAAGCGTGAGTAGAATTTTTACAAGAATTTACAAAATTACAGCGCAATCCTGAAAATCACAAGACAGGCTGACACGAATGTCGCGTTTCCAAGGCGCAATTGATTTGTTAGAAGGGCGCAACTTGTAAATTCTGCAACCGCAGTCATGAACGGGAGAACCACACCATGAACGCCAAGCCACCGGTCAAGGAACGGACCGAAGAAATGGGATCGACCATGTCGGTCGACGAACAAGCAGCCATTCGCATGGTTGCCAACGATTTGCACCGGCTCAACCAGTCGGTGATGAAAGCGGTGGAAGCTGGCGTATCGGTGGAACTGATCCGCTCCGCCCGCCATCATGGTGGCCAGGGCAATTGGGGCGACCTGCTGACCCCGATCATTGTCAAGCAGAGCCGCTGAACCAGCCTGCATTCAGGTAATTGAAGAAAACCCGGCGTTGACGCCGGGTTTTTTTGTTTGACCGGTTTTTAGATAAGTTTCCCGTGTCTTGTCACGGCCATGTTGCCGGGCGATGATCCAAATTCCCCATGTTGGGTCATCTGTACTCTTGCATGGCGATTTAAATCGATTTAAATTAGTGCTGCAAACCTCTCCTGCCGGAAAAGCCGTGAGCCGATGACCAGCCAGTTTATTCCAGTAGAACCCTTCGATTACGTGGTGTTCGGGGGTACCGGAGACCTTGCCGAGCGCAAGCTGATCCCTGCCCTGTTCCGCCGGTTCTGCGATGGCCAGATTCCGGAGACATCCCGGATCATCGGCGCAGCGCGTTCGGACATGGAGACCGGCGAATACCGCAACTTTGCCCGCAAGGCGATCGACGAGCACGCCCCCGGCGGCGATGCCGGCCAGGTTTCCGTCTTTGTGGAGTTGCTGCACTATGTCGCCGTCGACGCGATGTCGGAGCGCGGCTGGGAGGCGCTCAGGACCCTGCTCGGCGACGAAGACCGGGTGCGGGCCTTCTATCTCGCCGTCGGTCCTTCGATCTTCGGCGCGATTGCCGACCGGCTCGACCAGCACGGCATGGTGCGCGAGCGCTCGCGGCTCGTCATCGAAAAGCCGATCGGCAAGGATCTGGCAAGCGCCCGGGCACTCAATGAAACCATCGGCAGGCATTTCCGCGAAGACCAGATTTTCAGGATCGATCACTATCTCGGCAAGGAAACCGTGCAGAACCTGATGGCGCTGCGCTTTGCCAACACGCTCTATCAGCCGGTTTGGAACGCTTCCTTCATCGACCATGTACAGATCACGGTCGCCGAAAGCATCGGCGTCGAGGGCCGCGGCGGCTATTATGATACGGCAGGCGCCATCCGCGACATGTTGCAGAATCATATGCTGCAACTGCTATGCCTTGTCGCCATGGAGCCGCCGGCTTCCATCGACGCCGACGCCGTGCGCGATGAAAAGCTCAAAGTGCTGCGTTCCCTGAAGCCCATCGAGGCCGGCAATGCGGCGCAACTGACCGTGCGCGGGCAATACAAAGCCGGTGCTTCCGGCGGAGCAGCCGTACCCGGCTATCTCGAAGAAATCGAAAACGGCCAGTCGGATACCGAAACCTTTGTCGCGATGAAGACGGAGATCGAAACCTGGCGCTGGGCGGGCGTTCCGTTCTACCTGCGTACCGGCAAGCGGCTGCCTGCCCGGGTTTCGGAGATCGTCGTCGAGTTCAAACCGGTACCGCACAATGTCTTCGGCGAAGCAGGACAGGGCATGCATGCCAACCAGCTGATCCTGCGCCTGCAGCCCGATGAGGGTGTCAGCCAGTCGATCATGATCAAGGATCCCGGCCCTGGCGGGCTGCGGCTTCGCCAGGTTGCGCTCGACATGAGCTTTGCCGACAGTTTCGACGTTCATGCACCCGATGCCTATGAGCGGCTGCTGCTCGACGTGATCCGCGGCAACCAGACCCTGTTCATGCGCCGCGACGAAGTGGAAGCCGCATGGCAGTGGATCGATCCGATCATCGAGGGCTGGTCTTCGGCGAATGTGAAGGCATCGAAATACACCGCCGGATCATGGGGGCCGACCGCCTCCATCGCGCTGATCGAACGCGACGGGCGAACCTGGCATGAGGGGGAAGTCTGAAGAACTGATGCAGTTTACCGCTTTCAACGACGGGAAGGAATTGGCGCGCTGGCTGGCGAAGGATGTTGCCGGTGAACTCTCCTCCGCTGTCAGCGAGCGCGGTTCCGCGCTGCTTGCGGTTTCCGGCGGCAACACGCCGTTACAGTTCTTCCGCGAGCTTTCAGCCATCGACATCGACTGGTCAAAAATCTGCGTCACGCTGGCGGATGAGCGCTTCGTGCCGCCGGATTCAGGCCGCTCCAACCAGCGGCTGGTGACACTGGAACTGCTGCAGCACAAGGCGGCAAGGGCGCACTTTCTGCCGCTTTATGCCGATGCAGAAATCGGGACTTCTGTTGCGGAGGCCGAAAAGGCGCTCGCGGAGCATCTACCGGTCGATGTGATCGTGCTCGGCATGGGAACTGACGGTCATACTGCCTCGTTGTTTCCGGGATCGGAAGGCTTGCGCGAGGCGGCCGATCCGAAGGGCGAACGTCTCTTAATGGCCGTCGATGCCCCGGGCGCCGCTGAACCGCGAATTACCGTGACGCTGCCGGTCATTGCCGGTGCGCGGACGCAGTATCTTCACATCGAGGGCGCGGAAAAGCGCGAGGTATTCGAAACCGCACAGGAAGCCGGCGATCCCGGGCAGGCGCCCATCGGCTTTGTGCTGGAACACTGCCCGGACCTGAAAGTCGTCTGGGCGAAGTAAGACGGCCCGGCCACATCCGGCCGGGCAAACGACCGATCAGAAACGGACAGAGCCATGAGTGCCAGAAAAGAAGTAGAAGCCGTCACCAACCGGATCCGCGAGCGAAGCCGCGCCAGCCGTGAAAGCTATCTTGAGCAGGTCGAGGAACTGGCAAGCCGCGGGCCGCACCGCAGCGCCTTGTCCTGCAGCAATCTCGCCCATGGTTTTGCCGCCTGCGGCGCTGCGGACAAGGCCGATCTGTCTGGCGACGTCAAACCCAATCTCGGCATCATCACCGCCTATAACGACATGCTGTCGGCCCACGCGCCCTACAAGGATTTTCCCAACCTGATCAAGAAAGCAGCGCGCGAGCAGGGCGGCGTGGCGCAGGTGGCCGGCGGCGTGCCTGCCATGTGCGACGGCGTTACCCAGGGCCAGCCTGCGATGGAGCTGTCGCTGTTTTCGCGCGATGTGATCGCGATGGCAGCAGCCGTCGGCCTTTCCCACAACATGTTCGATGCAGCGGTCTTTCTCGGTATCTGTGACAAGATCGTGCCGGGCCTGACGATCGCCGCGCTGACCTTCGGCCATATCCCGTCCGTGTTCATCCCGGCCGGGCCGATGCCCTCGGGCCTGCCCAATGACGAGAAGGCGCGCATCCGCCAGCTTTATGCCGAAGGCAAGGTCGGCCGCGACGAGTTGTTGAAGGCGGAATCGGCTTCCTACCATTCGCCCGGCACCTGTACGTTCTACGGCACTGCCAACTCCAACCAGATGCTGATGGAGGTGATGGGCCTGCACCTGCCCGGTGCCAGCTTCATCAATCCGGGCACGCCGCTGCGCGATGCCCTGACGGTGGCTGCCGCCAAGCGGGCGCTGTCGATCACCGCCATGGGTAACGAGTTCCTGCCCGCGGGCCGGGTGATAGACGAACGCTCCATCGTCAATGCCGTTTCCGGACTGCATGCTACCGGCGGTTCGACCAACCACACGCTGCATCTCGTCGCCATGGCGAAGGCTGCCGGGATCATCCTGACGCCGGACGACATGGCCGAGCTTTCAGAGATCGTGCCGCTGCTGGCCCGCGTTTATCCCAACGGCCTTGCGGATGTGAACCATTTTCATGCTGCCGGCGGCATGCCCTTCCTGATCCGCGAAATGATCCGTGGCGGTTATGTCCATGACGACGCATGGACGGTGATGGGCCAGGGGCTCGAAGCCTATACGAAGGAACCGAAGCTCGCCAACGGCGAACTCGTGTTTGAACCGGCGCCGGCAGAAAGCGGAAACACAAAAGTCCTTTCCACCCATGATGCGCCGTTTTCGCCCAATGGCGGGCTGAAGATGCTGTCGGGCAATCTCGGCAAGGCGGTTTCTAAAATCTCTGCCGTCAAACCGGAGCGCCACATCATCGAGGCACCGGCACTCTGTTTCCACGACCAGCACGAGATCATCGATGCCTTCAAGGCCGGAAAGCTCGACCGGGACTTCATTGCCGTGCTGCGCTTCCAGGGACCACGGGCAAACGGCATGCCGGAACTGCACAAGATGACGCCGCCGCTCGGCGTGCTGCAGGACCGGGGCTTCAAGGTGGCGCTGGTAACCGATGGCCGCATGTCGGGCGCTTCGGGCAAGATTCCCTCTGCCATTCACGTGACGCCGGAAGCGATAGATGGTGGTGTGATCTCAAAGATACGAGATGGCGACATGATCCGCCTGGACGCCACCAACGGAAAACTGGATGTGCTGGTGAAACCGGAAGTGCTGGCCAAGCGCCGCAAGGCGAAGGCCGATCTTTCGGGTAGCGCCACGGGCATTGGGCGCGAACTCTTTGCCGGGTTCCGGGAGCGGGTCAGCAGCGCCGAAACGGGCGCCTGCGCCGTGCTTTAGGGTTACCCGTCGGGTGTCAGCTTGAGCAGCCTGCCGCCCGAACCATCTTCCAGCACATAGATCGCGCCATCGGGGCCCTGCTCAACTTCGCGAACCCGCGAACCCCATTCGAAACGTTCGACTTCGCTTGCGGTTTCGCCTTCGATATCCACGAGGACCAGCGCGCGGGAAGCCAGACCGCCGATCAGCGCATCGCCTTGCCAGTCTGAAAACAGGTCGCCATCATAAATCACCAGTCCTGACGGGGCGATGGTCGGCACCCAAAAGGCCTTGGGTGGCGCAAATTGCGGGGCGGTGCCGTGGTTGGGGATTGTCGCACCGGAATAATGGTTGCCTTCGGAGACCAGCGGCCAGCCATAATTGGTGCCGGGAACGACGAGGTTGAGTTCGTCACCATGGCGCGGCCCCATCTCGTGCTGCCACAAGCGGCCCTGCGCATCAAAGGCAATGCCGAGTAGATTGCGGTGGCCCATGCTCCAGAAGGATCTGGCGAGTTCGCCCTTGTCCTGCCAGGGATTGCCGTCCGGCACGCTGCCATCTTCATTGAGCCGGATGACCTTGCCAAGCGCCGAGCCGAAATCCTGCGCGGGGTCCTGTTTCTGCCGGTCACCGGAGGTGATGAAAAGATACCCATCCGGCGAAAAGGCCATGCGGTGGCTGTAATGGCCCCTGCCCGTTACCTTGGGCTCCTGACGCCAGATGATTTCCAGGTTCTGAAGGGCACTGCCGTCCTCGGCCAGTTCTGCACGCGCCACTGCCGCGCCGCGCCGCCCTGCCGTGCCGGGCTCGGCAAAGGAAAGATAAACCTCCCGGTTCTCGGCAAAATCCGGATGCAGGATGATGTCGCCAAGCCCGCCCTGCCCGCCATAGGCGATCTGCGGCACACCGCCAACCTGCGTAATCGTGCCGCCATCGGCGGAAACCAGCGAAAGCTCGCCAACCTTTTCGGTGACCAGCATTCGCCCGTCCGGCAGGAAGGTCATTGCCCAGGGCTCGTCGAAAACTGCCAGTTCCTGTGCTTGAAGCGGCGTGCCTTCGGTGCCGGTAATCTCAAAGGCAAGCGCCGAGGCCGGAAAGAACATCATTGCCAGAATCAAAAAGCGCTTCATGGAGTTTCCTTCATGCGGGTGTCAGCGTGAGTCTAGGGCATATATGGGGCTATCTCACTGCAGTTCATCCCCGAAGACCGCAGAGACCGGTCAGGCGGCCTTCTTTTCCGCTGCCGTTGCCAACACGCCCGTGATCAACTCGCCCAAAGCTTCGTAGTCTGCGACCCGCTCGCTGCCGCGGCGCCAGATGAGGCCGATATCGCGCGCCGGGGCCGGATCGGCGAACTCCACCAGTTCAAGGGCGCCGTCACGGTTTTCAAACGGCACCGCCATTTCCGGCAGCAGGGTCAGCCCCATGCCGCTGGAAACCAGTTGAACCAGCGTTGCCATGGAGGTGGCCTCGAAGTTGAACACCTTGCCTTCCTGCCGGAGCCCACAAACATCCAGCGCCTGATCGCGCAGACAATGGCCCTCGGCCAGCAACAGCAGCCGGCCCGCCGGCAGATCATTGGCCTCAACGGGACCCGCCAGCACGTCGGTTGCGCCGGGCGTCTTGGCGATGACGAAACTGTCCCGCCACAAGAACCGGCTTTGCAGCCCTTCACCGGAAACCGGCAGAGCTGCGACCACCAGATCGACCTCGCGCGCAAGCAGGGCGTCGACAAGGTCTGCCGTCAGTCCTTCGCGGATTTCGAACTCAAGCTGCGGATAGTGTTCTGCGGCGCGCGGCATCAGCGCCGGCAGCATATAGGGTGCGATGGTCGGGATGATGCCGAGCCTCAGCTTTCCCGTCAGAAGACCGGCACTGCTTTCGGCCATCTCCTCCACCGCCTTGGTCTCGTTGAGAATGCGGATAACCGCCGGCAGCAGGCGTTCTGCAAGTGGTGTGGGATAGACCCCGGCCCGGCTGCGATCGAACAGTTTGGCGCCGAGGCGTCGCTCCATCTCCATGATCTGGGCCGAAAGCGCGGGCTGCGAGACATGGACGGCTTCTGCGGCATGGGCAAAGTGCCGCGTGCGCGCCAGCGCCTCGAAATACTGCATCTGGCGGAGAGTCAGTTTCATAATTTTTTCTTATCGTTATTTATGGCTTTTCGAATTGGAAACTATCGAAAAAAAGCGCTAGGCTCAAGGAGGTTTAGGCCGCATTCCGCTGCTCCCGTTTGCAGCGGAATTGGAGGAAAGCATTGAAAAACTGCCGCAAGGCCCGCGCCAGCCGCGCGGGACAGCGGTTTTGTTTGGTTCATGCTTGCAAGGAGATTCCCCATGTTGACACCCCCGAATTCAACGCCGCCCGGCAGCGCCCCGAAAGGCAGCAGTCCGGCGCAGGGTCAAAAACCGCAAGTGTCATAACCGTTTCGCACCCAACCGATTGAACAGCTTCCAGAATACAAGTGGAGACAAAGATGGACGCAAAAACCGACAATAATTCCGGCAAATGCCCGGTCATGCATGGTGGAAACACCGCCTCCAGCAAATCCGTCATGGAGTGGTGGCCGAATGCGCTCAACCTCGACATCCTGCATCAGC
>JAGRLQ010000011.1 GCA_020441735.1 Nitratireductor sp. | reverse complement strand
GATGTCTATGGCCGCGACAAGGCGCTGACAAAGGCGCTGGAAAGTACCCGCGAGATGCGCCAGTCGGCGGGATCGATTGCCGAAAGCTGATCCCAGACCAAGTTTTGTCATGGCATGAAAAAGGGGAGCACGAAGCTCCCCTTTGTTTTGCCTGATTAAGGCTTGCCGGAAACCGGCTCAGCCCTTCTTGTTCTGGCGGTTCTCGACGAGATCGTCGACCACGGCAGGATCAGCCAGCGTCGAGGTATCGCCCAGTGCGCCGAAATCATCCTCGGCGATCTTGCGCAGGATGCGGCGCATGATCTTGCCGGAACGGGTCTTGGGAAGGCCGGGCGCAAACTGGATCTTGTCGGGCGAGGCAATCGGACCGATTTCCTTCCTGACATGACCGACCAGTTCCTTGCGCAATGCGTCGCTGCCGGATTCGCCAGCCATCAGCGTCACATAGCAGTAGATGCCCTGGCCTTTGATGTCGTGCGGATAGCCAACCACGGCAGCTTCCGAAACCTTGTCGTGGGAAACCAGCGCGGATTCGACTTCCGCCGTTCCCATGCGGTGGCCGGAGACATTGATGACGTCATCGACACGGCCGGTGATCCAGTAATAGTCGTCCTTGTCGCGGCGGCAGCCGTCTCCGGTGAAGTACTTGCCCTTGTAGGTGGCGAAGTAGGTCTGGATGAAGCGCTTGTGATCGCCATAGACGGTGCGCATCTGGCCCGGCCATGAATCGATGATGCAGAGATTGCCTTCGGTTGCGCCCTCCAGCGGATTGCCGTCATTGTCGACGATCTGCGGCTGAACGCCAAAGAAAGGACGTGTCGCTGAACCCGGTTTCAGGTCGGTGGCGCCGGGCAGCGGCGTGATCAGAATGCCGCCGGTCTCTGTCTGCCACCAGGTATCGACAATGGAGCAACGTGCTTCACCAACGACGTGGTAGTACCATTCCCAGGCTTCCGGGTTGATCGGCTCGCCGACCGAACCCAGCACCCGCAGGGACTTGCGCGAGGTGTTGGTGACGAACTGGTCGCCGGCACCCATCAGGGCGCGAATGGCGGTCGGTGCGGTATAGAAGATGTTGACGTCATGCTTGTCGACAACCTGCCAGAAGCGGGAAGCGTCGGGGTAGTTCGGAACGCCCTCGAACATCAGCGTGATGGCGCCATTGGCAAGCGGGCCGTAGACGATATAGGAGTGACCGGTAACCCAGCCCACATCCGCGGTACACCAGTAGATATCGCCTTCGTGGTAATCGAAGACATATTCGTGGGTCATCGAGGCATAGACGAGATAGCCGCCGGTGGTGTGCAGCACGCCTTTCGGCTTGCCGGTTGAGCCCGAGGTATAAAGGATGAAGAGTGGGTCTTCGGCCTTCATCGGCTCCGGCTTGCACTCCGGCTTAGCCTTGGCCATTTCCTCGTGATACCAGATGTCGCGTTTGGCATCCCATCCGGTCTGAGCGCCGGTGCGGCGCACGACCAGCACCTTCTTGACCTTCTGCCGTGACTTGGCGGCAAGTTCGATGGCGGCATCGGTATTGGCCTTCAACGGAATGGTGCGTCCGCCGCGCAAGCCTTCATCGGCGGTGATGATGAACGTCGACTTGCAGTCGATGATGCGGCCGGCCAGCGCGTCCGGCGAGAAACCGCCGAAGACGATGGAGTGAATGGCGCCGATGCGGGCACAGGCAAGCATCGCATAGGCAGCTTCCGGGATCATCGGCATGTAGATGGTGACACGGTCGCCCTTCTTGACGCCGTTCGACTTCATCACATTGGAAAGGCGGCAGACCTTTTCGTAAAGCTCGTTATAGGTGATCTTCTTGTCGTCGTACGGGTTGTCGCCTTCCCATATGATGGCCGTCTGGTCGCCGCGCTTCTTCAGATGGCGGTCGATACAGTTGTAGGCGACGTTGGTAACACCGTCCTCGAACCACTTGATCGAGACATTGCCGCTGAAGCTTGTGTTCTTCACCTTCTTGAACGGTTTGAACCAGTCAATGCGCTTGCCGTGCTTGGCCCAGAACTTCTCGGGGTCCTTCACACTCTGCTTGTACCATTTCTGATAGGTATCATCATCGATCAGGGCGTTCTTCTTCCAGGCTGCCTTGACCTTGTGCTTCTTGACTTCATACATGTGTTTCTCCCCGACCATCGCCCGCAACCGGGCCTCTCAGTGTCACTCCAGTATTCAAACGGCTAATCCGGCTTCAATGCAAGACGGATTGGGTTCTGCGGCAACCTATTTCCTGCAAACCGGCTCGTCCATAAGACAATCGCAGGATATTGGGCGCAGGATATTGGGCGCAGGATAATCGCCGCAGGATATCGCGCGACAGTGCCCGTCCACTATGACAGCGATGTGCAAGTCTTAATCCAATCTTAATGCGCCCGGCGCAAAATGAACGGGTCTGTTTACCGGCTGTAAAGGGCTCCGACCCTGCCGGCCTGTTTGTATTGCGTAAGGACCAGACATGGGGATTTCCTCCATCAAACGGCTCCCCCGGGGTTTTTTCCGGGTGATGGTGCTCCTGCTGCTGGCGGTTTCGCTGAGCGGTTGTGCGCTGTTCCGTCCTGCGCCGATCGCCTGGAACGATACCCGCTGGTGCGTGCCGCCGAAGCTGAAGATCGTCCTGCGGCAGGTGGCGCGCAAATTCGGTCCCGTGCGCGTGCATTCAACCCATCGCTGGCCGCTGGAAAACAAGCGCAAGGGCGGCAAGCCGAAATCCTATCACCTGACCTGCCGGGCGGTTGATTTTTCCGTCAAGGGCGATCCCGGTGGCGTGCTGGAGTTCATCCGCAGCCATCGCAATGTCGGTGGCTACTCGCGCTATCCGCAAGGCTTCTACCACATCGATACCGGGCCGAAACGCACCTGGTAGCCGCGGTACCGGTGCGTTCGGGAACGGGCTGCTACAGTCCCATCACCGCCATGACGAGTGCCTGAATCAGCAGGACGCCGAGCCAGTGTCCGCCGTCGATCACGGTGAGGGACCATGGTTTCATGGAATAACGATGGTTGATGGTCTGGGTGGTGAGGACGAAGCCAAGCCAAAGAATGAAGGCTGCCATTAGTGCGCTTCCCAGACCAAAGGCGCCATCGGAGGTGTGCAGCAGCAATACGGCCAGCACATAGGCCATGACAAACTCAAGCACGAACGAGATGATGAAAGGGGAAGGATCGACTTTGCCATTCGGTCCCTTGACGTCCGCCTCGGTCAGTCCGGTGGCCGCCATCCAGCGCTTGCCGAGCGCACCGTACCATAATGAGCCAAAGACCCAGCCGGCGATGGATGCGACCAGAATGGTGATCAGGCTTGCGCCCATTGCTGCCTGCATGACACTTCCTCCTCTTGTTTCCGGCGTCGTGCCGGGCATGCGCATTCTGGGGAAAGTTGGGGCACGCCGCAAGCTGGATTCATGCAACCACGCGCCATACCCGTGTGCGCTTTACCTCATTGTCCTCAAGTGCCCGGGTGACCGGTACCTGATATTCGGCCAACTGCTGCAGCCCCTCGACGGGAAGGTAGGCGCGGCCGGGATCGCCCACCATGATTTCTGTTCCGGCCCTTGCGGCAGCCATTAGCAGCGGCCACAGGCTCTCCGCCATCTGCCGGTCGTAGAAGACGTCGCCGGCGAGCACACAATCAAACTTTGCAAGCTCTGCCGCACCCTGTTCCGGTGTCAGGGCAAGCAGGTCACATGCGCTGAAAGGGATGTTCATGCCGTTGAGCGCGCTGTTGAGAGAAATCGCTGCCTCGCAGAAGGGATCGATGTCCATGGCAAGCACATTTGCTGCGCCAGTCTTCGTGGCGGCAATGGCAACCAACCCGCTTCCGGCGGCAAAGTCCAGCACGGACTTGCCACGCACAGTATCGGGATTGTCGAGGATATAGCGCGCCAGCCCCTGACCGCCTGCCCAGGCAAAGGCCCAGAAGGGCGGCGGCAGGCCCATCGCCTGCAGTTCCTCCTCGGTCCTGTGCCAGAGATCATGCGCCTCATCGGCGAGATGCAACCGGATTTCGGGCACATGAGGCGGGGCGGAAACCGTGGTGTTGGCGCGGATGAATAGGTTTTTCTTCTGACTATCAGTTGTCATTGAGACCGAAGTAACCATCGGAGGCGCGGGTCAGTAATCGGCGCTTCCAATTAACCTCTTTTTCCAGAACGACAGCTTTTTCCTCATCGGCAGCTAGTAGCTCCAAGATACTGAATCTGAAGTTTGCAGGATCGCGGGATTTCAATAATACATTACCACCATGACCGGTATCAGAGTAGTATTTCCATCTTTGCCATAGGTTTTCAGCACCAGAAGCCGAGCCGATATAACGAGCGCCGTCGCTGATATCGGTGATAATGTACACAGCTCTCCATTGAGACATACGCTCACGCCAAGTGTGAGGCAGTTCTCTTATGTCTGCTTCAGACAGGATTAGCTCGCTGTGGTGCTGCAATTCAGCTACCAGCTGATTCTCTTCTGCCAACTTGACAATAGGAAAGTCCCGGTTCGCTGCCACCTGAATAAACGACCGGGGCCCACCTCCCCATTGTATGTAGAGGCGCCCTTTTAGTGCGCGGAATGCTTTGAGTTCCTCGAAGTTGAAAACGAGTCGCAAAGGCTCTGGGTAATCATTGCAGCCGAGAGCTCTCAACCGAAGGAAACGCGGGTCTTCATGAAAAGACTTTTTTGTAACCTCCCGAAAGTTTTTCTTCTTATAGACGCCAACGAAGATTGTGGAGCCGTCTCTTAATCCAATGAAAGATGCGAGAAAATCCCGATTGAGAAGCATCTTTTCTCGTTGTGGGGATTGCGTTGATTGATAGTAATCGAACAATTCTGGGCGCTCTGATGCAATCCAGGCAAACTTGTCACGCAACGCCAACTCAGGTCGATGCCGTGCAACGTTGACCTGCTCAGGATCGATTTCATTCTTTCTCAGTAAATCATTGAAATTCAACATTATTTAGGCATCAGTGTTTTTCCGTCAAGCCCGCCCATGCGGCAGACTTCCATCCATTCGTCCTCGCGTACCGGCTGCACGGAAAGGCGCATGGAAGTGACAAGCGACATTTCAGTGAGTTTCGGATTGGCCTTCACGTCCTTGAGCGTGACGGGGTTCGGCATGTCGCAGACGGCCCTGATGTCGACGCACTCCCAGCGTTCGTCATCGGTGGTGGAATCGGGATGGACCAGCGCACAGACCTCGACGATGCCGACGACCTCCAACCCTTCGTTGGAATGGTAGAAGAAGCCGCGGTCGCCCAACTCCATGGCACGCATGTTGTTGCGGGCCTGATAGTTGCGGATGCCGTCCCACTCCTCGCCCTTTTCGCCGCGGGCTTTCTGGTTTTCCCAGGACCATTTGAAGGGTTCCGACTTGAACAGCCAGTATTGCATCATTCCTCGCTTTCGCTTCTGAGTGGCCGTGCCAGCAGTTCCTGCAGGGCTGCCTTCGGGGTTATCGCGCCTTCGACCAGTTTGGCAACCGTGGAAATGAGCGGCGCCTGGATATCCTTTTCGCCGGCAATCCTTGCAGCAATGCCAGCGGTAAACGCGCCTTCGGCAAGCGGCAGGCCCGAGGTGTCCTTTCCCTCGCCGATCGCCATGCCATAGGCGAAGTTGCGCGACTGGGTTCCCGAGCATGTCAGCACCAGATCGCCGAGGCCGGAAAGCCCCATCAGGGTTTGCGGGTTTGCGCCAAGGCGGGTGGCGAGCCTTGAGAGTTCAGCAAAGCCGCGCGCCGTAAGTGCTGCTTCCGCGCTGGCGCCAAGCCCCATGCCCCGGCAGACGCCAATGCCGACGGCAATCACGTTCTTCAGTGCGCCGCCCAGTTCAACCCCTTGCAGATCGGTAGATGCATAGACGCGGAAGGTTCCCGACGAAACGATGGCGGCCAGCTCGGCGGCCTTGTTGCCATCGGGATGAGCCAGGGTGACGGCGGTGGGAAGCCCGCGGGCGACGTCATGAGCAAAGCTCGGGCCCGAAAGGGCAGCCAGCGATTGTCCGGCCAGCCGGTCTGCCACCGTCTCCGCCGGCAGTTTGCCGGTCTTGCGGTCGATCCCCTTGGCGCACAGGATGAGTGGCGTGGCAGGACCGATCCTGCCCGAAAGCAGTTCCGCCATTTCGGCAATGGTCTGGGCAGGGGTCACCAGCAGGACGAGTTCCGTCCCTTCCAGCGCACTGCCGACATCGCCGGTTGCTGATAGTTCGTCCGGCAGGGCAATGTCCGGCAGGTAGCGCGGGTTCTGCCGTTTCGCGTTGATTGCAGCGATGGTCTCCTCATCGCGGCCCCACAAAACGGTGTCATGCCCCTTGCGGGCAAGCACGCTGGCAAGCGCCGTCCCCCAGGCGCCGGCGCCGAGCACGGCGATACGGCAGGTTTCACCGCTCATGCCTTTACTCCCCGTTTTCCCGAACCGATCAGGCCGCTTGCGTTTTCGTCCAGCGGCCAGCGCGAGCGTGGTGCAAGTTCCGGCCCGGATGGCGGGAAACGGCCCGCCCGCTCGATGGCTGCCCAGGCGATCATGGCGGCGTTGTCGGTGCACAGTTCCAGCGGCGGGGCGACCAGCTTCCAGCCGTTTTCGACGGCAAGTTTTTCGAGGGCTGCGCGGATTGCCTTGTTGGCGGCGACACCACCGGCAACAACAAGCGCACGGTCATGGCCTTGATGGGTTTCATCAAAATACCGCATCATCTTTCCCGTTCGGTCGCACAATATGTCGATGATGGCTCGCTGGAAGGAGGCGCAGATATCGGCGACATCCGTATCCGAAAGCGGCGCCAGCCTGTTGGCGGTTTGGCGGACGGCGGTCTTCAGTCCCGAGAAGGAGAAATTTACTTCATCCTTTCCCGACAGGGGGCGGGGAAAATCGAAGCGCTGCGGATCGCCCTTCAAGGCAGCCTGTTCAACCTGCGGGCCGCCGGGATAGCCGAGCGACAGCAGTTTGGCGGTCTTGTCGAAGGCTTCGCCAAGGGCGTCGTCAATGGTGGTCGCCAGTCTTCGGTAATCGCCGACGCCGCGAACCTCGACAAACTGGGTATGGCCGCCGGAGACGAGCAACAGAAGATAGGGAAATGCCAGCCCGTCGGTCAGGCGTGGTGTCAGGGCATGGCCTTCGAGATGGTTGATGGCGTGATAGGGGATGCCGGTCGCTGCAGACAATGCCTTGGCCATCATCACGCCGGTCAGCAATCCGCCGATCAGGCCGGGTCCGGCGGTCACGGCGATGGCGTCGATATCGGTCCAGCCGCACCCTGCCTCCTCCATCGCCCGTGTGATCAGTCCGTCCAGACGGGAAAGGTGGGAGCGGGCGGCGATTTCCGGCACCACGCCGCCAAAGGCTGCGTGATCTGCGATCTGGGAATGGACGCAACTGGACAGGATGCGGCCGCTGTCCTTCTCGCGCTTTACCACCGCTGCTGCGGTCTCGTCGCAACTGGTTTCGATCCCCAATACAAGCATGAAATCCTGTTCCGCATCTGCAAGGCTGCCGCATTGTCTGTGCTGCCAAAAGCGACTACACCGGCACGCGCAAGGCCGTCCGGCCTGCTTATAGCGGTTAACAGAAGCGGAGTGCAAAGCCTATGACGGGCAGGCCTGCAGATGAAAACGGCAAGACGGTGCGGATCGGGACGCGCGGCAGCCCGCTGGCGCTTGCCCAGGCACATGAGGTGCGCGACAGGCTGGTTGCCGCGCATGGCCCGGAGCTTGATGTGGCCATCGATATCATCAGCACCAAAGGCGACCGGATCATCGACCGTTCCCTGTCGCAGATCGGCGGCAAGGGGTTGTTTACCGAGGAGATCGAGGAGCGGCTGACCGATGGCCGCATCGACATCGCGGTGCATTCCTCCAAGGACATGCCGACGAAACTGCCGGAGGGGCTGACGCTTTCCTGTTTTCTGGCGCGCGAGGCGCCCCATGATGCCTTCATTTCCCGCAAGGCTTCAAACCTTGCCGATCTGCCCAAGGGGGCGGTGATAGGAACCTCGTCGCTGCGGCGCAGAGCAATGCTGCTGCGACTGCGGCCCGATCTTCAGATCGTCGAGTTCCGGGGCAATGTGCAGACCCGGCTGAAGAAGCTCGAAGAGGGCATCGCAGAAGCCACCCTGCTTGCCATGGCTGGGCTCAACCGGCTCGGCATGAGCGATATCGCTGCTTCCGTTTTCGATCTGGAGGAATTTCCGCCCGCGCCGGGGCAGGGGGCAATCTGTGTCGAGAGCCGAATTGGCGACACGTGCATGGACGGGTTGCTGGCACCGCTCAATGATGCGGAAACCGCCACGGCGCTCGCCTGCGAACGGGCATTTCTCGATGCGCTCGATGGCTCCTGCCGCACGCCGATTGCCGGCTATGCGGCCATAAACGGTGACAGGATCGACTTTCATGGCATGATTTTGAGTCCGGATGGCCGTCAGTGGCATGAATGCCGCGAAAGCGCGGTCTTGGATGATGCCGCCACTCTTGGACGGGACTGCGGAAAGCGCCTGCGGGCAGAAGCGGGCGAAGCCTTCTTCGCCGATTGGGGCGGGAACGCGTAACCCATGAAGGTGCTGCTTACCCGCCGCTCTGCCGACAATACCCGCATGGCGGCGCTGTTTGCATCGGCGGGTCTTGAAGCGGTCTCTCTGCCGCTGATCGAGCTGGAAGACACCGGATCCGTCCTGCCGGGTCGAACCCATGACTTCTCCGTCTTTACCTCGGCTGCCGCCATTGAAGTGCTGTCATCGCGGGAGGAACGCCGTTTGTGCGGCTCGCCGGCCTATGCGGTGGGCCCGCGCACGGCGGAGATGTTGAGGCAGGAAGCGTATCTGGATGTACGCCAAGGGCCGGGCGATGCGGAAGGGCTGGCAAACCTGATCGCTGCGGACTTCGTCGGAAGGGATACTGTTTGCGGCATCTATCCCTGCGGCGAGGCGCGGGCGAAGGATCTTGCCGCGATGCTGGAGCCCGTCAGCATCACACTCGACCTTGCCGAGATCTACCGGCTGACGGAATGCGAAGCCAGCCGAGACACCATGGCTGCGGCATTAGGAAGCACAAAAGGCGGCGCAGTGGCTGTTTTCTCGGCTGAAAGCGGAAAACGGTTGGTAGCGCAGGCACGCCGGCTCGGGCTTGAAAACGCGTTTGAAACCATCTCTGCGGCCGTGCTTTCACAACGGGTTGCGGATGCCCTTGGTGCAGACTTGTTTCGCGATGTCCGTGTGGCGGCGCATCCCGACGCTGAGTCGATGGTGGAGTTGCTGGTGGATACCCGGCAGCGCCAGGAATCCTGACCCGTATCCGATTATACGGTTTTTTGCCTTTCATGCGCCGCGATGCCAAAGTACCGTTGTGTCCAGGGACAGGCTGTGCTTGTCTGCAACAAAAATTCCCATAGGTAAGGTTTTCATGCCGGCATGAAGACGCACTGAGGAACCAGAATGGCCACGACGAGAAAATCACAACCAGGCAGGAGAGCCCGGCGTCAGAAGCAGCCCGCCACAATCGATCTGACAGCCAATCCGCCGGAGGAAGAGGTCGAAAAGGCGGAAGCCGAAGCCGGAGAAGAAATGGCCACTGTCACCGAGCCATCGGAAAATGAAGCGGTGGCAGAAATATCCGATAATAGTGCAGCCGAACCCTCGGACAGCCCGGACGCAGATGAAATTCCGGACGAGGCGCCGGTTGAAGTGCTGGCCGGGCCCCCCGGTAGCGAAAAGCGCGGCGGTATCGGTGGTTTGATACAGGCTGCGATTGCCGCCGTGGTTGGCGGCGGTATTGCTCTGGGCGGGGCCAATCTGATGGGTCAGCTCGGCGCGCCCGGCATGCCGGAAGGATCCAATCCGGCAGCATTGAGCCAGTATCAGGAAGAAATCCAGTCACTGAAGGCGCAGCTTGAAAATCTGCAGCAGAGCGTGGCTGGCGGGGCATCGGTTGCCACCGACGCCCTGTCGGCGCGCATCGAGGCGCTGGAAGCAGGCTCGGCAAGCGGCGGCGAAAATCTGGCTGGTGCACTGGAGGCAGCAAAAGCGGCTGCGGACAGTGCGCTTCAGCGTTCGGAGGCGGTGGAAGCGCGTCTTGTCGAACTCAATGCTGCCATTCAGGAAGGTGGTGAAGACGGTAGTAATGGTGCTGCAGTTCTTGGTGCCATCGAAGAGCGGCTGGCCGCGTTGGAAACCGGTGCTCCGGCTGGCGAAGATATTGAAGCATCGATCGGGGAGAACCGTGAGGCGATTGCCGGGCTGAAGGCCGAGGTCGAGGCGGTTTCCGCGCAAATCAACGAGAAGATCCTGCCTTCGATGGCGCAGGTGGAGGCTGCTGCGGAAGCGGCGGTTTCCGGCCAGAAGATTGCCCGCTCGGTGAGCGCGCGGGCGCTTTCCAACGTGCTGGAACAGGGCGGCGCGTTCTCTGCCGAACTTGCCTCCGCCGAAGCACTGGCCGGCGGTGCGCCGGAGTTCGGGAAACTGCGGGCAATTGCCGCCAAGGGAATCGAGACACCGGCGCAATTGCTGGCAGGTTTTGATGATATCGCCAACCGCATTCTGAAAGTGGAAAGCCGGCCGGAAGAAGATGCCGGTGTTGTCGAGCGGTTCATAGCAAGCGCCAGGTCGCTGGTCGTGGTGCGTCCCGCCGGACCCGTGGAGGGCAACAGTACCGGGGCCATTCTCTCGCGGGTGGAAGCAGCACTGAAATCCGGCAACAGCGCCGAAGCGCTGCCGCAATGGGAGACCTTGCCCGAAGACGCACGCCAGATGGGCGCGGAATGGGAACAGGCCCTGCGCGACCGCATCGAGGCTGAATCGCTGATCGGCGCGGTGATCGAAAAACTGTCTGCTGGTCAGGGCTGAGGGGAGAAAACCAGATGTTGCGCGTTCTTCTTTTCCTTCTGCTCGTCTTTGTCGTAGGCTTCGGCTTTGCCTGGTTTGCCGACCGGCCCGGCGATGTCATGCTGCAATGGCAGGGCAATTCCTACCAGACCAGCCTGATGGTGGTATTGGTCGGCGTGGTCGCACTGGTTGCGCTGGTGATGATCACATGGTGGCTGCTGCGCTCGGTGCTCGACTCGCCGCGCCTTGTCAGCCGCTTCTTCCGCCGCCGCAAGCGCGATCAGGGCTATCAGGCGCTGACGCGCGGCCTGATTGCCGCCAATTCCGGTGATGCGGGCGCTGCCCGGCGCTACACCAAGGAAAGCACCCGCCTGTTGGGCCGCGGCCCGCTGGTCGATCTGCTGGACGCGCAGTCCTCGCTGCTGGAAGGCAAGCGCGAGGAAGCGCGGTCCCGCTTCGAGGCGATGCTGGAAGATGATCAGACAAGGCTGGTGGCGCTGCGCGGCCTCTATCTCGAGGCGGAGCGCCAGGGCGCCAGCGAAGCGGCAAGGCATTACGCCACCGAGGCGCACAAGGCGGCGCCGACGCTTGCCTGGGCGGGTAATGCCAAACTGCGCTATTCGAGCCTCGACGGCGACTGGCAGGGCGCGATTGCAACACTCGAAGCCAACCGTACCGCCGGGCTCATCACCAAGGAGGAAGCCAGGCGCCAGCGAGCGGTTCTGCTGACGGCGCAGGCGATGTCGGAAGAGCCGGCCGATCCGGTGTCGGCGGCCAAGCACGCCAGGGAAGCGCACAAGCTGGCGCCCGATCTGGTGCCGGCTGCGGTGATCGGCGCCAAGGCGCTTGCCCGCAACAGCGATATTGGCCGCGCCGCCGGGATGATCGAAACCGTCTGGAAGAAGTCGCCTCATCCCGAGCTGGCTGACGCCTATGTGCATCTGCGCATCGGCGATTCAGCGGCTGACCGGCTCAAGCGGGCGAAGAAGCTGGCAGCACTCAGGCCGAACCATCCCGAAGGCAGTTTCGCGATTGCCGAAGCCGCGATCGACGCCCAGGAGTGGAAACTGGCGCGCGAAACGATGAAGGGTGTGCTCTCGACCACGCCGACGGAGCGGGCCTGCCTGCTGATGGCCGATATCGAGGAAGGCGAGTTCGGTGACAAGGGCCGCATGCGCGACTGGCTGTCACGCGCGGTGCGCGCGCCGAAGGATGCGGTGTGGACGGCAGACGGCTATGTCTCGGAGAAGTGGCTGCCGGTTTCGCCGCTGAGCGGACGGATCGATGCTTTCGAGTGGAAAGTACCGGTCGAGCAACTCGGCGCGCCGCAGGCGGCAGCGCTCGATGCCGACGGGCTTGAAGACCTGATCAGTGAACCGCCGGTGGCACAGTCTGCAGCGGCGGAAGAAACCGATCCGGTGTCTGCTTCGCAAGCCGTGCCGGAGCCAGAGGCTGCACCTGCCGGGACAGATGCTGCAGAGCCGCTCGAGCAGACCGAAGACACGGCGCTGATCGAGGCAGAGGTGGAACAACCGGCCAATTCGTCAAGTGAGACGGAGCCGGAGGCTGCAGCATCAGCGCGGGGCGAAGAGGTTGCCGCTTCGAATGCTGGAACGGAAGATGCCGTCATTGAAGCCGCTGCCGAAGACACGGATGCTGCAGAGGAAAAGGCGGAGGCAGCCGGTCAGGAAGGCGAAGAGGAAGAAGACAATAGGACGGCCTTCCCGTTTGGCCGGCGGCCGGACGATCCCGGCATATCGGAGGACGACCCGCCACCCGAGCGCAAGAAACGGTTCGGCCTGTTCTAGGGCTGCTGCCGCCTGAGGCCCCCTGCGGGGCTTTCCAAGCTGCCGGTTTTGTGGTTAAAGCCGCTCGCGGAATCAGCATCCGCATCAGCCGCTGTAGCTCAGTTGGTAGAGCACGTCATTCGTAATGATGGGGTCGTAGGTTCAAGTCCTATCAGCGGCACCA
>JAGRLQ010000158.1:9888-15945 GCA_020441735.1 Nitratireductor sp. | reverse complement strand
GGCAGGTCTCCTGGCTCACGGCTCTTGCGGTTGTTTCGCCTTCCCGGGCTCTCGCTCAAAAAGCAATACCCAGTGGCTTTCGAAACAACCTCGCCGCAATACAGTCGCGGGGTCGGCCAGGTTTGGAGCGCCCGGATTGGGTCCACTCCATCCTGTTCCCTTTTGATCCCGTGGCCTTTGGCCATGTACGGGAACCGGTTGGTATTTGATGATTACCGCGCCTTGAGGCAAAGCGTCAATCAATTTGCGACATCGCCCGTGCCAAATCCGGTCAAATCCGCACCGGTAGTGCCATCTTCAACAACCCTTCCACATTAAGATGGGTTTCCATGGCCTCGGCCAGTTCATCCAGCGCGTCTTCGACCCTTTGGCGATAGTTTCCGCCGCCTTCAACACCGAAGCCACCGAGCAGATGCCGTCGATAGGCATCGGAGGAAAACAGGCCATGCAGATAGCACCCCATCACCCTGCCATCAGCGGAAATCGCACCATCCGGTCCGTGAATGGTATGGATCATCGGCCGCAGGCAATCGGTACCATCGGTGCGGCCCATGTGAATTTCATAGCCGGAAAGTGGCAGCCCGTTGGCGGCAAGCTGCGGCTCGCTGTTGCGTACGGTCTTTTCGCCAGCCAGCACCGTTTCAACATCAAGCAGGCCAAGCCCCTCGACCTCCCTTACATTGCCCTCGATGCCTTCGGGATCGGCAATCCTGCGTCCCAGCATCTGATAACCACCGCAAATGCCGATCACCTGCCCGCCGCGACGCACATGGTCATGCAGTCCTTCATCCCAGCCGTTGGTGCCGAATTCGATCCGGTCGGCGATGGTCGACTTCGATCCCGGCAGGATGACCAGTGCAGCGTCCTGCGGAAAAGCCTCACCCTTCTTCAGATAAACGAGTTCCACGCCGGGTTCCGCCGCCAGCGGGTCCAGATCGTCGAAATTGGCGATCTTGCCGAGTACCGGGACGACGATCTTGAGGCCACCGCTGCCGCTTGCTGCCAGCCGCTCGAGCACAACGCTGTCTTCCGCCGGCAGGCGGCGCACGCAATCAAGATGCGGCAATACGCCGAAGGACGGCCAGCCGGTAAACCGGGAAATCGCCTCAAGCCCGGCATCGAACAGGGAGATATCGCCGCGGAACTTGTTGATCAGATAACCGGCAATCCGCGCCCGGTCGGCTTCGGGCAGAATGGTGTGCGTGCCGACGATGGAAGCAATCACCCCGCCCCGGTCGATATCGCCTACAAGGATCACCGGCACGCCTGCCCGCTCGGCAAAACCCATATTGGCGATGTCACCTGCCCTGAGATTGATCTCGGCAGGTGAGCCTGCCCCCTCCACAAGAACGATGTCGGCGTTGGCGGCAAGTCTCGAATAACTGTCCATGACCGATTCAAGCAGCTTCGGTTTCATCGCGGCATAGTTCCGCGCCCGCGCGCTGCCGGTCACCTTGCCCTGCACCACGATCTGGCTTCCGGTCTCCGATTGCGGCTTCAGCAGAACCGGGTTCATGTGCACGGAAGCCGGCACGCCGCAGGCAAGTGCCTGCAGCCATTGGGCACGGCCCATTTCCCCGCCGCCGCTGCCATCTGTCTCTGGCTCGGCGACCGCCGCATTGTTCGACATGTTCTGGGGCTTGAACGGTACGACTGAAAGCCCGCGCTTTTTCAGCGCGCGGCAAAGCCCGGCGACAAGCACTGTCTTGCCGACATCCGATCCGGTTCCCTGAAACATCAACGCCTTGGTCATGCCCGCGTTCTTAGTCCAAGTCGCAGCGCAAGGAAAACGGGGATTTGCTGTCATCAAACCTACATGGCCACTTTCTATCCAGTGGCAACGATTCGCCGGCACGCTCTGAAGGAGACCGTGAAATGAGCGCCAAATCCGCCCCCAACACAAAATTGCTTGCCAGTGCTGTTCATCAGAACAAGCGGCTCAGTGCCAACGGCATGTCGGAGCGCCTGTTCACCTGGCTGTTCAAGGGGCTGGTCTACCCGCAGATCTGGGAAGACCCGGAAATCGACATGAAGGCGCTGGCAATCAGGCCGGACGACCGGATCGTCGCCATTGCCTCCGGCGGCTGCAACATACTCTCCTACCTCACCGCTGATCCGGCCCGGGTAACAGCAGTCGATCTTAACCACGCCCATGTGGCGCTGACCCGGCTGAAACTCGCCGCTGCCCGGGAACTGCCGGGCTACGACGCCTTTTACCGTTTCTTCGGCAAGGCCGACGAAAAAGCCAATCTCGCCGCCTATGAGCGGTTCGTGAAGGGGCAACTGGACGATGAAAGCCGTTCATACTGGGAAAAACGCGGCCTTGCCGGGCGGCGACGCATCACGATGTTCTCGCGCGATCTCTATCATCACGGATTGCTCGGATGGTTCATCGGTGCCGCCCACCGGGTTGCCCGCCTTTACGGCATCAATCCCGGCGATCTTCTCGCTGCCCGTTCCGTCGAGGAGCAGCGCACATTCTTCGATACCGCGCTCGCGCCGCTGTTCGACAAGCGGCTGATTCGCTGGGCGACCTCCCAGCACGCCTCCCTGTTCGGGCTCGGCATTCCGCCAGCCCAGTATGAAGCGCTGGCGGCGTCAGGCGGCGGCGACATGTCGCTCGTGCTGCGCCAGCGGCTTGAAAAACTCGCCTGTGATTTTCCCCTGTCGGAAAACTACTTTGCCTGGCAGGCATTTGGCCGTGGCTATGCAGAAACCGATGGCGAAAGCGGACCTCTGCCGCCCTATCTGCAGGCTCGCCACTTTCAGACGATCCGCGAACGCGCCGGAAGGGTGGACGTTCTCAATGAATCCTTCACCGACTTCCTCGCAACCCAGCCCGATGACAGTCAGGACTGCTACGTGCTGCTCGATGCCCAGGACTGGATGACCGACACCCAGCTCAACGAGTTGTGGGCTGAAATCACCCGCACCGCGCGTCCCGGTGCCCGCGTTGTCTTCCGCACCGCTGCAGAACCAAGCCTGCTGCCGGGTCGGGTCACTCCGGAAATCCTCGACCGCTGGAACTACCGCGAAGCCGAAAGCCTTGAAATGAGCCGCGCCGACCGTTCGGCCATCTATGGCGGTTTCCATCTCTATACACTGGCCTGAAGCGGGACCGTGCTGAATGACCATTGTTCCCAATGACCTCAAAGGCGTGGCGATCGCCGGCGCCGGAGATGGTTCACCCGCTCAGCAGGAGTACAGCCATGGCAGGCTGATGGATTCAGTCTACGCCAGGCAGCGCCACATCTATGATATCAGCCGCAAATATTATCTGCTCGGCCGTGACCCGCTGATCGCCGGGCTCGACGTTCCACCGGGCGGCAGCGTGCTGGAGATCGCCTGCGGCACCGGGCGCAATCTCATTCTTGCTGCCCGTTCCTACCCCGACGCGCGGCTTTACGGCTTCGATATCTCGGCCGAAATGCTGATGACGGCCCGCCGCTCGACCGGAAAGGCCGGGCTCTCCTCCCGCATCCACCTTGCGGAAGGTAATGCCGAGGCCTTCGACCCGCTGAAATTCTTCGGGATCGCGAAGTTCGATCGCGTATTCTTTTCCTACAGCCTGTCGATGATCCCCGACTGGCCGGCAGCCATTGCAGCCGGCCTTGCCGCCGTCGCGCCGGGCGGCAGCCTGCACATTGCCGATTTCGGCTGTCAGGAAGACATGCCGCCGGTTTTCAGACGGTTGCTGCACGCCTGGTTGGCGAAATTTCACGTTGAACCGAGGGCTAACCTCGAGGCCGTGCTTGGCGACATCGCCGGCAATGCGACAATCGAGTTTGAAAAACTCTATCGCGATTACGCACGGCTTGCCGTCGTTCGGCCCGCCTGAGCCTGTTTACCAGCCCGGCGTGAAAATCTTCCAGATGAAATAGGCCGCCTCACCTTCCAGCGGGAAGGAAAGCATGCCCATGACCGAATAGCCCAGCAGCCAGGGCATCAGGTAGAACCGCGCCATGAAGAAGAACCAGGCGACGTAAAGCGGCTTGAGCACGTCGACCAGGAAGGGCGGCGTTACCCATTTGAACGCCTTGATCACCGGATCGGTCACCCGCACGAAAAACCGCATGAAGAAGAACGGACTGTCATCGGCCATGAATATGCGCATGGCGGCCCGCCCGATCAGCGTCCACATGATCAGACCGAGAATGTAATCGATCACCACTGCCCACATCGGCAGCGCTTCGATTGGAAACGTATCCATTCCTCACCCCTGACAGGTTCAGCCGGCAACATCGTCACCTAGCCAAAAACCGCGCAAAGAAAAAGGGGCGGGGTCAAAACCCCGCCCCCTTTGTTTTTCACAAGCCCTTAGTGACCGGAGCCAAGGATCGTGTTGCCCGAAGGAATACGAACCTCGTCGACCATATCCTGAATTTCCTGCGAAGGTGCAGGCGTCAGCAGCGACACCACAACCATCGCAATCAGGCTGGCCGGCATGCCGATGATGCCGAAGCGCAGATGGTCGATGCCCATCCACGGCTCCATGCCGCCGGCAAACACGCTCCACAGATACCAGGTGCCGACGCCGAAGCCGACGACCATGCCGGCAACTGCGCCAGCTGCATTTGCGCGTTTCCACCACACACCGAGAACCAGCGGGAAGAACAGGCCGGAATTGGCGAAGCAGAATGCCCACGCCACGGCACCGAGAATACCCGTCAGTTTCAGCGATGCGATGAACGCCGCTGCAAGACCGATGAAGATCAGCAGCACACGTGCAACGATCAGACGCTTCCTGGTGTCAGCTTTCGGATCAATGATCGAGTAGTAGAGATCATGCGACAGCGCGTTGGCGATCGCCAGCAGCAGACCGTCAGCGGTTGACATCGCGGCTGCAAGGCCACCAGCGGCAACCAGGCCGGAGATGACGTAGGGCAGGCCCGCGATTTCCGGCGTGGCAAGAACCACGATGTCCGGACGCATGAAGAACTCGTTCAACTGGATGATACCGTCACCCGACTGATCGGCAACAGCGAGCATGCCCACTTCCGACCAGCGCTTGACCCATTCGATATTGGTAACTTCCTCAACGGTCTTGCCGATGACGGACGTTGCCAGATTGGGATCCAGCAGGTTGACCTTGGTCAGCGTGGCCAGAGCCGGAGCCGACAGGTACAGCATCAGGATGAAGAACAGCGACCAGGCAACCGACTTCCTGGCTGCGCGTACCGACGGAGTCGTGAAGTAGCGCATCAGGATGTGCGGCAGCGAAGCCGTACCGGTCATCATGGCGATAGCCAGGGTGACCATGCCCCATCCAGCACCAGCCGGTGCGTTGGCTGGCGTGGTCAGTACCCGTACACCGCCGATGTTCTCGGCAGCCGGGGCCAGACCGTACTGTGCTTCCAGTTCGGCGATGCGCTGAACGCCCTCACCGTAGGAGAAGTGCGGAATGATGCCGTAGCCCAGCTTGTTGGACATCCAGATCAGCGGCAGCAGATAGGCGATGATCAGCACGATGTACTGGGCCACCTGGGTCCAGGTCACGCCGCGCATGCCGCCAAGCATCGAGCAGATGAAGATGCCGAGCAGGCCGAGATAAACGCCAACCTCAAACGGAATGTGCAGCGTACGCGCTGCAATCGTTCCCGTCGCGTTGATCTGCGCCGTCACATAGGTGAAGGACGCCACAACGAGGACGACCACGGCACAAAGCCGCGCGAGGTTTCCGCCGTAACGGGTGCCGATGAAGTCCGGAACCGTGTAGCAGCCGAATTTCCGCAGATACGGCGCCAGCAGCGAGTTGACGAGCACATAACCGCCCGTCCAGCCCACGATGAAGCCGAGATACGGATAACCGCCGAAATACACGCCGCCTGCAAGCGCCACGAACGAAGCACCGGACATCCAGTCCGCCGCCGTCGCCATGCCGTTGTAGACAGCCGGCACTTCGCGGCCAGCCACGTAGTAGGCATCAACTTCCGCGGTACGCGAAAGCCAGCCGATCAGTGCATAGATGCCGATGGTGAAGAGCAGGAACCCGATCCCGATGGTTTCGGGGCTGGCGCCCATTCTTTCAAGCAGCGCCATCAGCGCGAAGAAGACAAG
>JAGRLQ010000158.1:0-9817 GCA_020441735.1 Nitratireductor sp. | reverse complement strand
ACGATTCCTCCCTTAATCGTTCACGCCGTGTTCGTCATCGATGGCATCCTGGCGCCAGTTCTGGAACCAGATCATCAAGACGAAGGCGATGAGTGAGCCTTGCACGCAGAACCAGTATCCCATCGGAAACCCGAGGATACTCATGGAGTTAAGCGCATCGGCGTTGTACGGAATGATGATGCCGAAAAGAACCCACAGAGCCATGATCACAAAGGTCAGGTTCCGGGTTTTTCGCCAGTGCTCCGCACGGTTTTGAGCAGAATTGTCAGCCAAATCTACCTCCCCAGTTTGGACCCGAACCGTATGACTGTTGCCAATGCCGGGTCCGGTTGATATTCCCCCGCCAAGCGGATCGGCATTGCTGCACCACCGCAGAAAAGAGGGCATGCGACAACGCAATCCTCCTCGATTGCGTGATCTGATCCAAAAAATGCACAATAAACCGGTGATTAACAAATGGTTTATCACCTTATCCCGTGCCACCTTGGTATAATGCCGAAAACCTGGATTTGATGCCCCGTGGACAAAATTTCCCAATTCTTTGAGATGGTTAGGGTGCGTTTGTCACCCTGGAAACGGCTCGAACCGGTCGACAGTTCAAAAGCATTCGGCGAGTTTCTGGCAACAAGATCAGCCTTTATCGCCCAGAAAACACTCTATGGTTACGTTAAGACTCGCATGGGGATGAAATACCCCGAAATGTTTCAGGACGACATCTTCATCGAGTCCCTAAACATCGGCAAATGGCAGATTTATGCCGCCTGCCTTTCCGACCTTGCCGTCTTCATGGCCGCTCAGGTCTATGCCCGCAACGGCGATCCGAAGGAGGCATCGGCCATCGCCGAAAGACATTATGCCGATGCAATCACCAACCGCTTTCAGGACGCCGAATTCACCGGTGATGCCAAAGGCTTGGTCGAGGCTTTCGGAAATCGCCTCGCACTGGTCGACTGGAACTATGCAATAGAGGCCGAAGGTGCCTTCAAGGAAAGCCCCAAGGCGCTGGTGCGCTGGGCTCCCATTGACGATGAACTGAAGAAATACGACCGCGAGATCGTCGAGAACTCGATCCGCTTTCAGTGGCAGCGCATCCGCAGCGATTTCCGCAAGGCCTTCGACATTGATGCCTTCCTCGCCGACTGGAACCGGCTGGCGGCTTGAGGCTGCCGGCTACTTCAGTCGCACCGGATCCCGGCTCCTGCCGGCTGCGGCCAGTTCAGCTTCGTAGGTTGCCCATTCCGCTTCCTTGTTGCGCCCCAATTCCAGCAGAAACGGCCAGGTGAAAATGCCGGTATTGTGCAGATCGTCGAACTCGATGCGGATGGCGTAGTTGCCGATCGGGTGCAGTTTCATGATCCCCACATCACGCTTGCCGTAAACCAGCACGCGCTGCTCCGGTGAATGACCCTGCACTTCGGCAGACGGCGAACGGACCCGCAACAGCTCGGCCTCAACTTCGTGGGTTTCGGCTTCACCGCCAACCCCTTCAAACTGCACCGTCAGTGTTTTGCGGTCTTTTGAAACCGTGATCCTGCTGGGCTTCATCGCATTTTGTCCGAAAAACTCTGCCACGGATTTCCCGTGCAACGGCGACGGGCATCCTTGGCAGCCGGTGTGAAAAGAACATTCATGTCGCACCCGGTCATGGCGTTTTTTGTCCCCAGACCATAAACAGTGCTCCACAGGCAAGCCAGCGGCAAAACGGAAAGTACCTCTCCATGGCCATGAAAGCAGTCACCATCGGCGCCGGACAGGCAGCGGTCGCCTTTGCGGCAAAATTGCGCGAACTGGATGGCGATGCCGAAATCCTGATGATCGGCGAGGAAGAAAGCCTTCCCTATCAGCGCCCGCCGCTTTCAAAGAAATACATGACCGGCGAGATGGAGGCAGACCGCCTGCTGCTGAGGCCCGCTGAATGGTATGACGACAACCGCATCGAATGCAGGACAGGCACGCAGGTTACCCAAATCGATGCGGCGGCAAAGCAGGTGCATGTGGGCGGCGAAGCCGTTTCCTTCGACAAGCTTCTGATCGCCACCGGCGCCACGCCACGCGCACTGCCTGCCGCCATTGGGGGTGAACTGGGCAATGTCTTCACCCTGCGCAGCCTGGCAGATGCCGACCGCATCGCCGCACAGATGATGGAGGACGCCAAGGCGCTGGTCATTGGTGGCGGTTATATCGGCCTTGAGGCAGCAGCCGTTTTCGCCACCCGTGGGCTCAAGGTGCATGTGGTTGAAATGGCCGACCGGATTCTCAAGCGCGTGGCATCGGCAGAGACCGCCGCCTTCGTGCGCTCGGTCCACGAGGCTCATGGCGTCAGCGTGCTGGAGAACACGTCCCTGGAACGGCTTGAAGGCAGTGGGGGTAAGATCAGCCACGCCGTGCTCGGCGATGGCAGTTCGATCGAGGCCGATCTGGTGGTTGTCGGTATCGGTGTCAGCCCCAACGACGCGCTGGCCCGCCAGGCCGGTCTTGTCTGCGGCAACGGCATCGAGGTCGATGAAGGCACCCGCACCTCCCACCCCGACATTCACGCTGCAGGCGATGTTGCCAGCTTCGAGTTTCACGGCCAGCGCTGCCGTCTGGAATCGGTCCAGAACGCCATCGAACAGGCCGAACATGCTGCGAAAACCATCGCCGGCGGCAGTGAGCCTTATGTGCCCGTGCCGTGGTTCTGGTCGGATCAATATGACATGAAACTGCAGATCGCCGGCCTCAATACCGGTTTCGACAGGACGGTTACGCGCCCCGGTAGCCATGAAGGCGGGCAATCGGTCTGGTATTTTTCCGGTGAAAAATTTCTTGCCGTCGACGCGATCAACGATCCGCGCGCCTACATGTTCGGCAAGAAAATCCTCGAAATGGGCAGGACGGTCACGCCCGAGCAGGCCGCCGATGCAGATTTCGATTTGAAGGCGTTGATCAAGCCCTGAACAATATCAGGCCCTGAGCACGCTTTCGAAATCCTCGCGCCCCAGCGCCTCGAAAACCGTACGCAGTATGCCATTCCGGTCAAGACCAGCATGGGCATACATGGCTTCAGGCGACGCCTGATCGGTGAATTCGTCTGGCAGGAACAGCGGCCGCACCTTGAGACCGTTTTCCAGCAGTCCGGCCTTGGCAAGATGACTGAGCACCTGGGCAGCAAACCCGCCGGATGATCCTTCCTCGATGGTGATCAGCACTTCATGATTTCGCGCCAGTTGCGCGATCAGATCGGTATCCAGCGGCTTGGCGAAACGGGCATCGGCAACCGTGGTGGAAAGACCTGCCTGACCAAGCTGTTCGGCTGCTGCAAGGCACTCCTGCAGCCGCGCGCCGAAGGAAAGCAGCGCCACCTTGCTGCCTTCGCGCACGATCCGCCCCTTGCCGATTTCCAGAATCTCACCGCGCTCCGGAAGATCAACGCCGACGCCGTTGCCGCGCGGATAGCGGAACGAGATCGGACCGGCATCATGGGCAGCAGCGGTCCGCACCATGTGCTTCAACTCTGCCTCGTCGCTTGCCGCCATGACGACAAACCCCGGAAGCGTCGAAAGGAAGGCCGTGTCGAAGGCGCCGCAATGCGTCGCGCCATCGGCACCGACAAAACCGGCACGGTCGATGGGAAAGCGCACCGGCAGTTTCTGAATCGCCACATCGTGCACCACCTGGTCATAGGCGCGCTGCAGGAAGGTCGAATAAATCGCGCAGAACGGCTTGTAGCCTTCGCTCGCCAGCCCGGCAGCAAAGGTGACGGCATGCTGCTCGGCGATGCCGACATCAAAGGTGCGGTCCGGAAAGGATTCCTGGAAGATATCGATGCCTGTACCATTCGGCATGGCGGCGGTGATGCCGACGATCCTGTCATCATGCCCGGCTTCCTGGGTCAGCGCCTGGCCGAACACTTTCGTGTAGCTCGGTGCATTGGCCGGCGGCTTGGCCTGCGCACCGGTGATGACGTCGAATTTCGAAACGCCGTGATACTTGTCGGCAGCTTCTTCGGCTGGCGGATAGCCCTTGCCCTTGCGCGTTACCACATGGATCAGCACCGGCCCCTTGGCGTTTTCCCGCACATTGCGCAACACCGGCAGCAGGGTCGGCAGATCGTGTCCGTCGATCGGACCGATGTGATAAAAACCAAGTTCCTCGAACAGCGTACCGCCGGTTACATAGCCGCGCGCATGTTCGACTGCCCTTGTAATCGCCCGGTCGATGGTCTTGCCGAGATAGGCCGTCAGCTTCTTGCCCAATTCGCGCATGCCCATATAGGTGCGCCCCGAGGCAAGGCGCGCCAGATAGGCGCTCATTGCGCCGGTCGGCGGCGCAATCGACATGTCGTTGTCGTTGAGAATGACGATGAGGCGCGCATCCATGGCACCGGCATTGTTCATCGCCTCAAAGGCCATGCCCGCCGACATCGCGCCATCGCCGATCACCGCGATTACATTGTTGTCGCCGCCCTTCAACTCGCGAGCCACGGCCATGCCGAGACCGGCGGATATCGAGGTCGAGGAATGCGCGGCGCCAAACGGATCGTATTCGCTTTCATCGCGCTTGGTGAAACCCGAAAGGCCGTTTTCCTTGCGCAGGGTGCGGATGCGGTCGCGCCGTCCGGTGATGATCTTGTGCGGATAGCACTGATGGCCGACATCCCAGATCAGCCGGTCGTCCGGCGTATTGAAGATGTAGTGGATCGCCACGGTGAGTTCGACCACACCAAGGCCGGCGCCCAGATGCCCGCCCGTCACGGACACGGCATCAATCATCTCCGCTCGCAACTCGTCGGCCAGTTGCGGCAGTTCTTCCTCGTTCAGTTTGCGCAAATCCGCCGGGTAGCGGACTTTGTCCAACAAGGGGGTGCTGGGTCGATTACTCAAATGCCACCTGCCCGAAATGCAATTGGCTGAAACGGAACCTGGCTGAGCTTTGCCGGGCCGGTTTTCGCGATTGTTCAAAGGTTCTTAGACCTTTCGCAGCGAAAGTACAAACAAACGTGTCCTTTCTTTGAAAGGCCGGCTTTACTGTGGAGAAAGGCGCTTTTAAAGCCCGGCTGTCAGCGCATCCTGCTTGGCGCGCAGGCGCGCAATCGCCGTATCCTCGCGGATGGCGATGTTGTTGCGGGTCAGCAACTCGCCCCTGGCAACCGACTGCGTGACTTTCGCCTGTTCCAGCAGGCCGCAGGGCCAGGCATCCGCTGCCCGTGCCTCTTCAACCGTCATCGTCCAGGAGCGGTAGCAGTACTGGCCAACCGCATCGATGGTTTCGCCGGGCTTCAGATCGCGTTTGGCAACCGCGCAGACTTCCGCGACGGGCTTCGGCAGCGGCACCATGTCACGGCGGCCATGCAGCATGACCCGCGCCGCCGTCAGCGGCACTTCCAGCGACGTCAGATGATAGGGCCGGTGAAATGCGTAATACGGTCCCTCGCCCATTTTCAGATCGGCAAAGCGCTCGTGAATGCGCGGATGCTTTGCCTTGACGATGACGAAGATGCCCGGCGACACGCCCTTGCCGATGGAGTAATCGACACAGCCGGGTTTCGACAAGACCCCGCCATCGGCTTCGGGGATCAGCGTCGTCGCCAGTTCGGCAACCGTGGCACGTGGCCCGTGCATGCCCGGAATATCCGGTACAAGACCCGTGGCATTGGCGATTGCCGCCATTTCAACCATGGTTTTCGAACCATCGACGAACTCGACCAGCATGCGAACATTCATGTTCCGCCGGTCGGCTTCTTCCTGATAGTCGTCGGGCACCGCCTCGAAGTTGAGCGGATTGTTCTTGCCCTTGCCAGCGCAGACAACCTCATGGCCCATGGCGGTAACGAACTCGATGATCTCCATGGTGGAGGAAGGTTCGTCGCCCGCCCCCAGCGTGTAGATCACGCCCGCCTTGTCTGCTTCGTGTTTCAGATAAGGACCGATGCAGACATCGCATTCCACATTCATCATGATGAGGTGCTTGCCGGCGTTGATCGTGCGCATGCCGATATCGGCACCTGCTTCCGGCACACCGGTGGCGTCGATCACCACGTCGATGAGGCCATGCGACAATGCCAGATCGAGGTCGGAAGTAACGGCAATCCGCCCGTTTTCGATCAGCGTGGAGGCAGCATCGTGGCTTTCGGCATAGGCAATGCGCTCATCATCGCCATAGGCGATGCGGGCTGCTTCCGATGCACGACCGGCTGTACGCTCGAACACCGTGCCGATCTCGATGCCGTCCATCTGGGCGATGCCGGTAAAGATGTCGGTTCCCATCTCGCCAAGCCCGACCAGCCCGATACGGATCGGCTTGCCCTGCCGTTCAAGTTCGGCAAGTTCATGGGCAAGGCCCGTCAGGTGAACGTTGGATGGCATTAAGGAACGGTTTCAGTGAAAGGTTTCAAAGAGTAACGGGACCACCGGCCTCGTCGGCACGGCGCTGGTTATAGATGGTTTCGAGAAATTGAAACAGTTCGATCTTCAGTTCCAGTGGATAGCCTTCGCCATTGCGCGCGACGAAGCCGGAAAACGAAAACTGCGGATCATCAATCAGGTTGAGCGCATCGATTGAAAGGCGCGGCAGCATGATCTCGCGGTTCTTGCGAATGCCCTCGTAGAGTCTCGCACCTTCGGGGATGGCGAGAATATTGCCGATCGCCTCATTGCGGACGGGAATGAAGGAGGCCCCTGCTGCCAACCGGCTGACTTCCGCTGCTGCACGGACCGAGGTCAGCGTACGGTCAAGCATGAAGTAGACGGAAACGGTGATCCCCGCCGCTGCTGCGCCCGCGTCGAAGGCGATATCATGATAGATATTGAAAAAAGGCTTCAGCAGATTGTCCTGCAGGTCGATCACATAGTCATGGTCCGGCTCATCCACCATGGTGTCGAAAACCAGCACCTGATCGCCCGTGCGGGAAAAATCGATAATCCGGCTGGAGGCGGGGAAGTAACCCGCCAAACCGCCGTTTGGGAAATCGGTGTCGAAAATCCGCAGCCGCTCTTCACCGGCCAGTGACAGCGCATCGGCCAGAATGCGCGCCAGCAGGGTCTTCCCATTGCGTGGTTCATCGGAACAGACAATGGCGAGCGATTTGGGAATGACATCCCTCCCGGAAAGGGGCCGGGACGATGGCCGGTCAGGCCGGGCCCGACTGCCTTGGCTTATTCGTCGTCTTCTCCGGCCGATGCTTCTTCTTCGGCGGAAGCCTGCGGTGTCATCAGCGCCTTGACAACATCCAGCTTGTCGAACTCGGCTTCCAGATCGCTGATCCACTTGCGGACATAGCCGCGCAGCACGAAGGAGTAGTTGGCATCGCGGCCGTTTGGCTTGCGGTTGTTGATAAAGTCTGAGAACGTCACGCCTGCCAGATCGACCTGCTCGTAGGCCATTTCATTGAGCTTCGGAATCTCGATCTCGCGGGCATTGGAAAGGCCGGCGAAATACTTCTTGAAGGTTTTTTCGTCCCACTCGAAGAAGTTGGTCTCGTTGATAAAATTGCGCGCGACGATGTAGGAAATACCCTTGGTGTACTGGGCGATTTCCCCCATCTCGTCGAGCGATGCAATCGACGGGCCGACGACGTGGAACAGCGCCATGTCGAAATCCCCGCTGCGTGCAGCATCCAGAACGCCGATGTTCTCGAAGGTTTCCAGCGACCGCGACATGCTGCCGGCCTTCAGGTCCACAACCGATACCTTCACCGCCGCTTCCTGCATGGTGTCGAGCACCTTCATCTGGTCTCGAACTTCCTGAAGGTCGATGATCTCGGTGATGTTGGGATAGAAACGATGCAGCGTACCGCGCGGATTCTCCGTGTCGAACGCGCGGGCAAGTATGTTTCTGCGTGCCAGGAAATCCAGCAGCGCCCGCGACGTGGTCGTCTTGCCGACGCCGCCCTTGTCCGCACCGACGAGAATAAGCAATGGTTTCATGTTTCTACCTCACACCGTTCCTGCCAGTATCACTCAGGCAATCCCTATTTCGGCAATTTCTGCTTGCATGTCTATCCAAAGGCACGTCGGCTGGCAACAATCACAGGACATGGTTACTGCCGGTCAGGTCAGATATCCGTGCTTTTCCAGATATTCCAGGATGATATCGGCAGCTTCTTCAGCTGTTCTTTCAACGGTATTGACGGCAATTTCCGCATTCTGCGGCGGTTCATAGGGTGAATCGATACCGGTGAAATTCTTGATCTCGCCGGCACGCGCCTTCTTGTAGAGACCCTTCACATCGCGCTCTTCGGCGACCTCCAGCGGTGTATCGACAAAGATTTCAAGGAACTCGCCCTCGGCCATCGCCATGCGCGCCATCTGTCGTTCCGAGCGGAACGGCGATATGAAGGAAACCAGCGTGATCAGGCCTGCATCGGCCATCAGCCTGGAAACCTCCGTTACCCGGCGGATGTTCTCAACCCGGTCGGCATCGGTAAAGCCGAGATCCTTGTTGAGCCCGTGGCGTACATTGTCACCGTCCAACAGATAGGTGTGCTTGCCCATCGCCACGAGTTTCTTTTCCACCACATTGGCGATGGTCGATTTGCCGGAACCGGAAAGGCCGGTGAACCACAGAACGGCTGGCTTCTGGGTCTTCATTTCCGCCCGGGCCGTCTTGGAGATGTCGGTCGCCTGCCAGTGAATGTTGGAAGCCCGGCGAAGCGCAAAGCGCAGCAGCCCCATGCCCACCGTGGCATTGGTCAGCCGGTCGATGAGGATGAAGCTGCCGGTATCCCGGTTCTCCTCATACGGATCGAAGACCAGCTTCTTGTCGATGGCAATGTTGCATTCGCCGATCTCGTTGAGCTCCAGCTTGGTCGAGGGCAGTTTTTCAATCGTGTTGACATTGATCTGGTATTTTGGCGCGGTGATCGTCGCCCGCGCAGTCTGTGCGCCGCTCTTGATCGCATAGGTCCGTCCCGGCAGCATGGGGTCTTCCGACATCCACAGAACCGTGGCCTCGAACTGGTTTGCCGCCTCCGCCGGCTTCTGCGCCTCGCAGATGACATCACCGCGGGAAATGTCGATCTCGTCCGATAGGCACAGCGTCACCGACTGACCGGCAATCGCTTCCTCAAGTTCGCCATCCTGCGTAACGATGGATTTCACCGTGCTTTCGATGGCAGACGGCAGCGCCTTGATCTTGTCGCCGACCCGGATCGAGCCGGAGGAAACCTGGCCGCTGAAACCCCTGAAATCGAGGTTGGGCCGGTTGACCCATTGCACCGGCATGCGGAACGGCTTTTCGATTTCAACCGCCTGGACGGGAACCGTTTCAAGATGTGGCAACAGCGCCGGGCCGTCATACCAGCTCATATTGGCGCTCGGCTCCACCACATTGTCGCCATTGAGCGCCGACATCGGGATCGCAACGATATCGAAAGGCGCAGCCTCGCCACCGCCAAGTTGCAGCGCGAACCCGTTGTATTCATCCAGAATGCCGTCGAAGACATCCTTGGCGTAACCGACCATGTCCATCTTGTTGATGGCCAGCACCACATTGCGGATGCCGAGCAGCGAAACGATGTAGGAATGCCGCCGGGTCTGCGTCAGCACGCCCTTGCGCGCATCGATCAGAATGACCGCAAGGTCGGCGGTGGAAGCCCCCGTCGCCATGTTGCGGGTGTATTGCTCATGGCCCGGCGTGTCAGCGACGATGAATTTGCGCTTGTCGGTGGAGAAGTACCGGTAGGCGACATCGATGGTGATGCCCTGCTCGCGCTCTGAAGCCAAGCCGTCCACCAGCAATGCGAAGTCGATTCCCTCGCCCTGGGTACCCATCTTCTTCGAGTCGCTTTCGAGCGCCGCAAGCTGGTCCTCGAAAATCATCTTCGATTCATACAGCATGC
>JAGRLQ010000157.1 GCA_020441735.1 Nitratireductor sp. | reverse complement strand
CATGCAGCCGATGTCGCCATCGAGCGCGATATAGGCGAGGTCGTATTTGGAGGCCTCGATTTCCTTCTCGTCCTCCTCCGTCTCATCGCGCAGTTCCATGATGTCGGGATGACGGAAGAGCGCATTGTTGTCGAAGGAGACCTTGGCATCGAGCACGCGCAGGTGGCCGTCCTTCATGACGATCAGCGGGTTGACCTCGAGCAGGCTCATGTCCTTTTCGACGAAGGCCTTGTAGAGCGTGGGAAACAGGCTCTTGCCGTCTTCTGCCGCAGCGCCTTCCAGCTCAAAAGCCGCGTTCAGCTTTGCAACGTCCGCATCGGTAATTCCAGCCAACGGGTCAATGGCGATGGTGTGGATTTTCTCCGGCGTTTCCTCGGCTACCGCCTCGATGTCCATGCCACCCTCGGTGGAGGCAACAAAAGAGACTTTCGAGGTCTCGCGGTCGACCAGGATGGAGAGATAAAGCTCGCGGTCGATGTCGGCGCCGTCTTCCAGATACAGCCGGTTGACCTGCTTGCCGGAAGGACCAGTCTGCTTGGTTACCAGCGTATGCCCGAGCATCTCCTTGACATGGGCACGTACTTCGTCGGGCGAGAAGGCCAGCCGAACGCCGCCCTTTGCATCTTCCGGCAGTTCCTTGAACTTGCCCTTGCCTCGCCCGCCCGCATGAATCTGGCTCTTGACCACATAAAGCGGGCCGGGAAGTGCCGCAATCGCGCCTTCGACATCGTCGGCCGAAAGGATCGGCACGCCCGCGGCGACCGGGGCGCCAAAGCCCTTGAGTACCTGTTTTGCCTGGTATTCGTGAATGTTCATGGAAAACACCCGTCCTTGAAAACTGGAGGAATTGTCGCGCGTTTTCTATGACGTCAACCGGCGAAGGGCAACAGCGCCTGGATAGAACTTTAGGGTGTCATCCAAGATTTAACCGATTGAAGCGGAGTTGCCCGCTTCGCCTACTCGGCTGCCTGACGGTTTTCGGCCCCGCTCACCCTCGCCGCGCAGAACTTGAACTCGGGAATCTTGCCCATCGGATCAAGCTGCGGATTGGTCAGCACGTTGGCAGCGGCTTCCACGAAGCAGAACGGGATGAAGACCATGCCCTCGGCGACGTCCGGGTCCTGGCGTGCGCTCAGCGTGATCGCGCCGCGCCGGGTTTCCACCGTCACCTTGTCGCCGGGGGCCAGCCCCAGACGCTTCATGTCCCAGCGGTTGAGGCCGGCAATGGGTTCAGGCTCCAGCGCATCGAGAGTGGCAGCACGGCGCGTCATGGCGCCAGTATGCCAGTGTTCCAGCATGCGCCCGGTGGTCAGCACGAAGGGATATTCCTCATCCGGAAGTTCAGCCGGCGGCACCAGATCGGTTGGCACGATCTTCGCCCGGCCGGATTCTGTCGGGAAGCCATTGTAGAAGATGATCTCGTGGCCCGGTTCGTCGGGCGCATCGCAGGGATAGGTAACCACATCCTCCCGGTCGAGCCGATCCCAGGTGATATTGGCAAGCGAAGGCATGATCTGAGTCATCTCGGCGAAGACGTCGCTGGGATGCTGATAGCTCCAGTTGAGCCCGAGGCGATTGGCGAGTTCGACAGTCACCTCCCAGTCCTGGCGCGCCTGACCCGGCGGATCGAGCACCGGGCGGCCCATCTGGACCTGCCGGTTGGTGTTGGAATAGGTGCCGGTCTTTTCGGCATGGGCGGAGGCCGGCAGCACCACGTCGGCATGCCAGGCGGTTTCCGTCAGAAAGATGTCCTGAACCACGAGGTGTTCGAGTTTGGCAAGCGCCTGCCGCGCATGTTTCTGGTCGGGATCGGACATCGCCGGGTTCTCGCCCATGATGTACATGCCGGAAATGCCATCATCGAGAATGTTGTTGATGATCTCGACCACGGTCAGTCCCTTTTTCGGGTCGAGTTCCGTACCCCAGAACTCCTGATAGCGATCGCGAATTCCCTGATCTTCCACCGACTTGTAGTCGGGATAGACCATGGGTATCAGCCCGGCGTCGGAAGCGCCCTGCACATTGTTCTGGCCGCGTAGCGGATGGAGACCCGTGCCGGGACGGCCGACATGGCCTGTCGATAGTGCCAGCGCAATCAGGCAGCGGGCATTATCGGTGCCGTGGACATGCTGGGAAACGCCCATGCCCCAGAAGATGATGGAGCGCTCGGAGGTGGCATAGAGCCGGGCCACCTCGCGGATGGTATCAGCGGGAATGCCGCAAACCTTTTCCATCTCCTCAGGCGAGAACTTCTTCACATTCTCCTTCAGGTCTTCAAAGCCCAGCGTGTTGGCCTGCACATATTGGCGGTCATAGAGTTCCTCCTCCATGATCACATGCAGCATCGCGTTGAGCAGGGAAACATCGCGGCCCGGCTTGAAGTTGAGAATGTGCGAGGCGTAGCGGGCGATGCCCTGATTCTGGCCGCGCGGGTCCATGACGATGAGATTGGCGCCGCGCTTTGCCGCCTGTTTGAGATAGGTCGCCGCAACGGGGTGGTTTTCTGCAGGCCGCGCGCCGATGACGATAATGCAGTCGGAATCCTGCGCAGCGGTAAACGGCGCGGTCACGGCACCTGAATTGACGCCCTCCATCAGCGCTGCCACCGACGAAGCGTGGCACAGTCTGGTGCAGTGATCGACATTGTTGGTGCCAAAGCCCTGGCGGATCAGCTTCTGGAACAGATAGGCTTCCTCGTTGGAGCATTTCGCCGAGCCGAAACCGGCGATGCCGGCGCCGCCCTTTTCAGCATGGATTTTCTTCAGGCCGGAAGCGGCCAGTTCCATCGCCTCTTCCCATGTTGCCTCGCGGAAGACTTCCATCATGTTGGAACGGTCGAGCCTCACATCCCACTGCTTCGGCGCATCCTCGCGACGGATCAGCGGCACGGTCAGCCGGTCGGGATGGGTGACGTAGTCAAAGCCGAAGCGGCCTTTCACGCAGAGCCGATTCTCGTTGGCCGGGCCGTCACGGCCATCGACCTGAACGATTTTGCCATCCTTGACACGGGCTTCCGTCTGGCAGCCAACACCGCAATAGGGACAGACCGTGTTGACGATTTTGTCGAAATCGGCAACCGCGCGGTGCTTTGCCGCCTCGTCCATCATGGACTTCTCATAAAGCGCGCCGGTCGGGCAGGCCTGAACGCACTCCCCACAGGAAACGCAGGTCGAAGCGCCCATGGGATCGTGCAGGTCGAAGACGGGAGCCGCATGGCTGCCGCGCTCACCCATGCCGATCACGTCATTGACCTGCACTTCGCGGCAGGCGCGTACGCAAAGCCCGCAGGCGATGCAGGCATCGAGATTGACGGCGATGGCCGGGTTGGAGATGTCGAAATAGCTTTCCTCGGCGCGGTCATCGAATTTTGAGCCGAGGCGCTCGCTGCCCTCGATACCCAAGGTCTTCGCCCACTGCCAGAAGGTTGACTGGTCGTCCGGCGAAGCTTCCGGCGTGACCATGTCGGCGGCGAGCAGTTCGAACACCATGCGGCGCGACTTGTCGGCGCGTTCGGTATCGGTCTTTACCACCATGCCTTCAGAGGGCTTGCGCTGACAGGAAGCCGCAAGCACCCGCTCGCCCTCGATCTCCACCATGCAGGCGCGGCAATTCCCGTCTGCGCGGTAGCCCGGCTTGTCGAGATAGCAAAGATGGGGAATGCGCGTTCCCTCGCGCTTAGCCACCTGCCAGATGGTCTCGCCTTCTTCGGCGGAAACTTCGCGGCCATCGAGGGTGAAGGTGATCGAGGTGGACATCACAAATCCTCCCGGAAGTATTTCAGCAGGTGGTTGACCGGGTTGGGGGCTGCCTGGCCGAGGCCACAGATCGAAGCATCGCGCATGACGGCCTCCAGATCGCGGATTGTATCCTCATCCGGCGCGCCGTCCTTCGACAGCAGCGCCACCATCTTCTCCGTGCCGCCGCGGCAGGGCGTGCACTGGCCGCAGGATTCATGCTTGAAGAATTTCAGCGTGTTGAGAACGGCATCCTTGATGTTGTCATGATCCGACAGGACGACGATGGCGTGGGAACCCACAAAGGAGCCGAGTTCGGCAAGCTTGCCGCCGAAATCGAGCGGAATATCGTCCATGGAGGCCGGCAGCACGCCGCCGGAGGCACCGCCCGGATAATAGGCCTTGAAGGTATGGCCATCAGCCATGCCGCCACAATAATCGTCGATCAGTTCGCGGATGGTAACGCCGGCCGGCGCCAGCACGACGCCGGGGTTCTTGACCCGGCCAGAAACCGACCATGAGCGGACACCGGGATGATCCTGCTTGCCGCGATCGGCAAACCATTGCGGGCCCTGCTCGACGATATCGCGAATCCACCACAGCGTTTCCACATTGTGGTTGAGCGTCGGACGGCCGAACAGGCCGACCTCGGCGATATAGGGCGGACGGTGGCGCGGCAGGCCGCGCTTGCCCTCGATCGACTCCAGCATGGCGGATTCTTCGCCGCAGATATAGGCGCCCGCGCCACGGCGCAGTTCGATGAAGCCCGGCTCGATGATGCGGGCAGCTTCCAGCGCGGCAATTTCTTTGCGCAGGATTTCCAGCACCGCCGGGTATTCGTCGCGCATGTAGAGATAGATGCGCTCGGCCTCGACGAAGTGGGCGGCAATCAGCGCGCCCTCGAACAGGCGGTGAGGATCACGCTCGATATAATAGCGGTCCTTGAACGTGCCGGGTTCGCCCTCGTCGCCGTTGATGGTCATCAGGCGCGGACCGTTGAAACCGCGCACGATCTTCCATTTCATATGGGCGGGAAAGCCCGCACCGCCCAGCCCACGCAGACCGGACTGCTTCAGCAGTTCCAGCATCGCCTCGAACTGGATGGCCCCGGCGCGGATGCGCATGGCAAGGTCATAGCCACCCATCTGCTGGTAGTGTGCAAGGTCGATGTAGTCCGGCGTGTTGGCGGGAATGTCCCTGTTGGTTTTGACGGATTTCGCCAGTTCCAGCAGGCCGTCAACAGTGGCCCCGCCCACTTCCCTGTCGCCGATGCGGGCAGCAGGCGCCACATCGCAGCCGCCCATGCAGGGCGCGCGGACCACACGGACTTTCGATTTGTCGACACCCGCTTCCAGCCCGGCGATGATGGTTTCGGCACCTGCCATCATGCAGGAAAGCGAGTCGCAGACGCGGATGGTCAGCGGGGCGGGCTTCTGCGCGTCATCTTTCACGATGTCGAAGTGATCGTAGAAACTGGCGACCTCATAGACTTCCGCCAAGGAAATGCGCATCAGGCTCGCCAAGGCCTGCAAATGCCCGGCGGTGAGGCAGTTTTCAGCATCCTGTATTTTATGAAGATATTCGATCAGCAGATCGCGGCGGTATGGCCCATCGCCAATCAGCCCGGCAACGTGATCGCGGTCCTCGGGGTCAAGCACCCTGCCCTTGGGAAAACCAAGTTTGTTGCGACGCTTGTTACCGGCGCCGCCGGCACCTTTTCCCAATTTCTTGTCAAACGTGTTCACGGGGCCTCCTGGTGACTGCCGGCAACAGAGCCCGGCTGCCAAATATGACTCTCACAGGCTGCGACCAGCGGGTCAAGGACGCGCCGGTCACTATGGTCCGAAATCAGAACAGGCCTTCGATCTCGCCTGCACCGTTGAGCATGATCTGCTCCGCGCTCGGTACCCTTGGCAGGCCGGGCATGGTCATGATC
>JAGRLQ010000156.1 GCA_020441735.1 Nitratireductor sp. | reverse complement strand
CCGGTGCCGATTTCATCAAGACTTCAACCGGCAAGGTGGCGGTCAATGCTACGCCTGAAACCGCCGAAATCATGCTGAAGGTCATCCGCAAGCATGGCAGCAAGCACAAGACCGGCTTCAAGCCCGCCGGCGGCATCAGGACGACCGCAGACGCTGCCGCCTATCTTGATCTTGCTCGCCGCATCATGGGCAAGGGTTGGGCGAAGCCGCGCACCATGCGCTTTGGCGCATCGGGCGTTCTGGCCGATCTGCTGGCAACGCTGGATGGTGCTGAAAATGAAGAGCCCGGCGGGGGTTATTGAGAGGGATACTGATCAGTGCTGCCCCAGGAAATCATTCGCGCCAAGCGTGACGGCAAACCGCTACCGGCGGACGCGATTGCGGAGTTCGTGGCAGGCGTCACCGATGGCCAGGTCTCTGAAGGCCAGGTTGCTGCCCTCGCCATGGCAGTGTTTCTCAATGGCATGTCCCGGGACGAGGCGGTGGCGCTGACGCTCGCCATGCGCGATTCAGGAGACGTGCTCGACTGGTCGGATCTTCCCGGTCCCGTGGTCGACAAGCATTCGACCGGCGGCGTGGGCGACAACGTTTCCCTGATGCTGGCACCGGCCGTTGCCGCCTGCGGGGCCTATAACCCGATGATCTCCGGCCGTGGCCTCGGCCACACCGGCGGCACGCTCGACAAGTTCGAGTCGATCCCCGGATATACGACCCAACCGGACAATACCCTGTTCCGCAAGGTAGTGCGGGAGGTGGGATGTGCGGTAATCGGCCAGACCGGAAACCTCGCCCCAGCCGACAAGGTGATCTACGGCATCCGCGATGTGACGGCGACGGTGGAAAGCGTGCCGCTCATTACCGCTTCCATTCTTTCGAAGAAACTTGCCGCCGGGCTCGGTGCGCTGGTGCTCGACGTCAAGGTCGGGTCCGGTGCCTTCATGGACGATCTTGCAAAGGCCCGTGAACTGGCAACCTCGCTGGTCGAGGTCGCCAACGGTTCCGGGCTGAAGACCACGGCCTTGCTGACAGACATGGATCATCCATTGGCGTCGTGTGCCGGCAATGCGGTGGAAATGCGCAATGCGGTGGACTTTCTCACCGGCAAGGCGCGCGATCCGATGCTGTATGACGTCACGGTGGCGCTGGGCGCGGAAATGCTGGTTTCCGGCGGCATCGCGCATGATGCTGCTGATGGCGCAGAGCGCATGGAGAAAGCCTTCGCCAGCGGTGCTGCAGCAGAGCGTTTTGCGCAGATGGTAGCAGCGCTCGGCGGGCCATCGGACTTCATCGAACGCATGGATGCCTATCTCGAAACCCCGCCGATGCGCCGCCCGCTCATGGCGCTGCCGGAGCATGCGCACCTTGCCGGAAAGCTCGGCTTCGACACGCGCCAGATCGGTCTCGCAGTAGTCGAACTGGGCGGTGGGCGCACCCGCCCGCAGGACGCCGTGGATCACGCCGTCGGGCTGACCGCCATTTCCGGCAGGGATTGGGACGGTAAAAGCCCGATCTGTGAGATCTGGGCGCGCGATGAGGCTGCAGCAGACCGCGCCGGTGAGCGTATTCTTTCAGCCCTTCGTGAGGTTGGCCCGTCCGGGGATGCCATCCGCGATCGCGTTAGCGCTTAGTACCGAACAGATCGAGCAGCAGTTCGACCACCCGTTGCGAATGAACGGCGATCGCCTCGCGCGGCGGTGCCTGCGTGACGCCGATGACGCGGCGTATCTGCAAATCCCCCAGTAGCAGGGCGAGGTAGATTTCGGTGATTTCCTGCGGATCATGTGAGCGCATTCGCCCGGCTTTCTGGGCTGCGGAAATCGTGCGCGCAACCAGCGGCACCATGCGTGACCTGCCATGCTCGGATAGCAGTTTGCCCAGCAGTCCGCCATCGGCAACGTCGGCAGCTGCCGCCCGGTTGAGCAGGACGGACCGTTCGCCGGTCAGGAGGTCGAGCAGCTTGCTGCCGAATTTCTCCAGCCCGCCGATGGGATCGGAGTGCTCGCCCGGTGTATTTGCCGAAAAGCCCTCCAGTTCGGCGGCCACCCGGTCGGCATTGTCCCTGATCATCGCGGCCAACAGGCCCTGCTTGTTGCCATACCAGTTGTACATGGTCTCATTCGAGGCGCCCGCTGCCTTGGCGATGGCGAGCATGGAAGCGCTCTTGAAGCCCTTTTGCGACAGCACCTTGTAAGCTGCCTCGAAAATCTGGCGTTCCCGTTCACTCTTGTCCTTCATGCGGAGGTTCTCTTTTTCTGTTGCAATCCAACCGTAGTGATGTATACGGTTTTGTCAAACGTATAAAAGTATACGGATTTTCAAGGAGAGAACCAATGGATGAATCGCGTGACTCAACCGGCCCGTTGAAGGGCCAAGTGAAAGACCAAGTGGAGGAACTGGGCAGGCAGGGTCTGGTAATTCTGGCCGTACTGCAATTGCTGATGCTGGCGGCACTCTACACGCGGACGGAGCCGCATCCGCCGCTGGTTATTCCGCTATTCGCGCTTGCGCCTTTCCTTTCGGCGTCGATCGCGCTTGCGGTGGCCGGCCTGCTGGTACCCGGCCGTTGGCTGTCAGTGGCGGCCAGCATAACGGCCTTGATCAGCTTCGGCCCGCAGAAATGGTTCGATGCGTCATTTCCCCAGATCTGGCCGGCGGTCATCCTGGCGCAGATCGCCGTGGCAATGGTCACGATCGCACTGTTTCGGGACTGGCAGGAGAGGCGCTCGGCACAGTGAGGTGCAAAGGGCGGTGTTTGACCGCCCCTATTTCAGCGGGCCGACGTCATCGTACTGTGAAAGGACGCCTTCCAGTGCCGCCAGCATGACATCGCGGCGCTCGGCTGAAACCGGGCTTTCCACCACCACGACCAGCTTGGGTTCGTTCGAAGATGCTCGGATCAGGCCCCAGGTACCATCTTCACTCACCACGCGCACGCCGTTGACGGTAATGAGATCGCGGATCGGCCCATCGGCAAAGGGTTCCCCCTTCTCCCGCATGGCTTCGAAGGATGCGATGATCTTCTCCACCACGGCGTATTTCGTCTCATCGGCACAGTAGGGCGAATAGGTCGGCGCATCATGGGTGATCGGCAGCGCCCGGCGCAAATCGGCCATCGACTTGTCCGGATTGCGGTCGAGCATCTCGCAGACGGCAATTGCCGTAACAATACCGTCATCGTAACCGCGCCCGATAGGCTGGTTGAAGAAGAAGTGGCCAGACTTCTCGAACCCGGCAATGGCGTCAAGATCGTTGACCCGGCGCTTGATGTAGGAATGCCCGGTCTTGAAATAGTCGGTCTTTGCACCCTGCTGCTGCAGCACGGGATCGGTCAGGAACAGTCCGGTCGACTTCACATCGACGACGAACTGCTTGTTGTCATGCACAGCGGAAATGTCGCGTGCCAGCATGACGCCCACCTTGTCGGCAAAAATCTCCTCGCCCTCATTATCCACCACGCCGCAGCGGTCGCCATCGCCGTCGAAGCCAAGCGCCAGGTCGGCGCCGCTCTCGCGCACCCGGTCAGCCATTGCGTGCAGCATCTGCATGGCTTCCGGATTGGGATTGTAGTTGGGAAAGGCGTGATCCAGATCGCAATCCATCTCGACGACATCGACACCAAGGCGTTTGAGAACCTGCGGTGCAAAGGCGCCGGCTGTCCCGTTGCCGCAGGCGGCAACGGCCCGGATTTTGCGGCTGAAGGGTTTGCGGTCCGTCAGATCGGCGATGTAGCGTTCCGCAAAGCCATCGATGAATTCGTAGCTGCCGCCACCGGCAAGCTTGTATTCGCCATTGAGTACGATGTCTCTCAGGCGGCCCATCTCGTCCGGTCCGAAAGTCAGTGGCCGTGCGGCGCCCATCTTCACTCCGGTCCAGCCATTGTCGTTGTGCGAGGCGGTGACCATGGCAACCGACGGCACATCGAGATCAAACTGGGCAAAATAGGCAACGGGCGAAAGCGCCAGGCCGATATCCTTGACCTCGGCACCGGCAGCCAGAAGGCCTGTCACCAGCGCCTGCTTGATCGAAAGCGAATAGGAGCGGTAGTCGTGTCCGGTTACGATTTTCGGCCCGGCACCCAGCTCTCGGATCAGCGTTCCAAGCCCCATGCCGAGTGCCTGTACGCCCATCAGGTTGAGTTCGGGGTCGCGATCCGACGAGGGATGACCGAACCACCAGCGGGCATCATATTCCCGGAAACCCGTGGCCTTGACCAGCGGGGTGATTTCAAAGGCATGGGTATTCGGGGTCAGCTGCCCGACGGGCTTTGGGAAAGACATATGAACTCCATCGCATCCGGCCTTGTCTGATTCGGGCCGGATCTGGACCGGATGTGGGGGTTGTAACGGGCAGCTTACATCACCGGCTACTGGATGAGTATCAGTTCATTGCCGCTGATTTCAAACTTATTGAGTTTTTTCAGGAAGGACATGCCGAGAAGAACCGTGCTCAGTGCTTCGTCGCGAGAAACCGAAGCCTGAACGTTCTGCACCCGCACCCGGCCGATCTGGATTTCCTCGATGACCGCAGCAGCGGCATAGGTGATCCCGTTGGCAGTGCGGACCTTGTATTTGAAATCGCTGTCCTTGAGCTTTATGCCCAGCCGCCGCGCAAGCGATTCATTGATCGCCACATAGGTAGCACCCGTATCGACCAGAACTTCCTCGCTGCGCCCGTTCATCTTGGCCTTGGTCACGAAATGGCCCCGCGAATCCATGGCGATGCGGGCCTTGCGGCCATCGAGCGGATTGAAGCTCTTTTTCTTGTCCTTTACCGGCTCCTCGGCGCGGGCGATCTGTTGTTCCTGCTGAACTGCCGGGCGTTCGGCTTTCGCACCCTCCTCGAGGTTTGAATCGAGGATTTGCGGAACGGCAATGGCGCTGACGATAGCAAGGCCTGCAAGGGCAAGATACTTTTCCATCGGAATTTCCCGGCAAGTGGTGTTGCCGCGAATTCTAGGAAATCGGCGCTAACCCGGCCTTAAGAGCCGGCGTTATGGCTGGTTGGCAGCGTCACTTTTGACGGCAGGGTAAACCGGGAGTTAACAGGCTGCGCTATTTCGTGCCGTACATCCGGTCACCGGCGTCACCCAGCCCCGGAACGATATAGCCCTTCTCATTGAGATGGCTGTCGAGGGCAGCGGTAAAGATAGGCACATCCGGTTGTGCCTTCTGGAAGGCTGCAATGCCTTCAGGCGCTGCCAGCAGACAAAGAAAGCGGATATTGGTCGCGCCGCGCTCCTTGAGCTTCTCGATCGCCGCCGTGGCGGAGTTTGCCGTCGCCAGCATCGGATCGACCACGATCACCAGCCGGTCGTCAAGATCGTCAGGCGCCTTGAAATAGTATTCGATGGCTTCCAGCGTATCGTGATCGCGGTAAAGCCCCACATGGGCAACCCGGGCTGAGGGCACGAGATCGAGCATCCCTTCCAGCAATCCGTTGCCCGCCCGCAGGATCGAAGCGAAGACAAGTTTCTTGCCGGCCAAGGTTGGCGCCTCCATCGGGCCGAGTGGCGTTTCGATTTCCTTTGTCGTCAACTTGAGGTCGCGCGTCACCTCGTAGCACAACAGCAGCGAGATTTCCCGCAGCAGCCTGCGAAAGGAACCGGTGGAGGTTTCCTTGTCTCGCATGATGGTGAGTTTGTGCTGGACCAGCGGATGATCGACGACGGTAAGGCTTTTCATCGGAACCCTTTGCGGTGAAACGGCATACTGAAACAAAAAGGAGGCTTCACTCTATCCCGCCCGCGGCACACTTCTCAAGCAAGCGCGCCCGTGTATCCCCATCTACGAACGCCGCTTCGATGGCCGTTCGCGTGAATCCGGCTAGCGCTGTGTCGTCAAACCCGAAGGCCTCGCTGGCAACGGCGTATTCGTTTTCCAGCGTGGTGTGAAAATGGGGCGGGTCGTCGGAATTAAGCGTAACCTTGCAGCCTGCGTCCACGAGCTGCCGCAGGGGATGCGCCTCAACGGATGGAAAAACGCCGAGCACGAGGTTTGAGACCGGGCAGACCTCCAGAACGGTGCCGCTTTCGGCCAGGCGCCTGACCAGTGCCGGGTGTTCAATGGCCCGCACGCCGTGGCCGATCCTGTCGGGCTTCAGATAATCAAGCGCGGCCTCGACACTGTCCGCCCCGCCGAACTCCCCGGCATGACAGGTAATGCCGAGTTCACCATCGCGGGCGATGTCGAAGGCTCTGGTAAAGTCGGAAGGATGGCCGATGCGCTCGTCGCCGGCCATGCCGAAACCGGTTACTAATGGGTGCGGGTGATCGACCGCCAATTGGGCGGCCTCCTCCACGGCATCGGCACCCGCATGGCGAATGCCGGTGACGATCATGCGCCCTTCGATGCCGGTTGCTGCCCTCGCATTCTCCATTCCTTCGGCAATGGCGGTAATCAGCGTGCCGTAGGAGCAGCCAATGCGTTCGGCATGTTCCGGCGAGATGAATATCTCCGCATAAATACAGTTCTGCCGGGCAAGATTGAGATAGTGGGTCTCGGCCAGTAGCACATAGTCTTCCGGCGTTCTGAACAGGCTAGCCACAAGATCGTAAGTCTCAAGAAACGACGTGAAATCCGACCACAGATAGCCTTTGTCGAGGTCAATACGGTCGGAAACATCCACCCCGTATTTTGCCGCCTGTGCCAATGCCAGGGCAGGTTCGGCAGCGCCCTCGATGTGGCAATGCAGTTCGGCTTTCGGGATATTGCGGATCATGCGTCAGCCGGCCGGATCGGCGTGCCGGTTTCGCCTGGCTCAAGACCCAGATGGCGGGCGACCGTGGCGCCGATATCGGCGAAGGTCTCGCGGGTCCCGCCGTTGCCAGGCTCGATCCCCCCGCCAAAGAGCAGAACTGGCACCTGCTCGCGGGTATGATCGGTTCCCTGCCAGGTCGGATCACAACCGTGATCGGCGGTAATCGCCAGAAGATCGCCCGGCTCCAGCTTTTCCATGAAAGAAGGCAGCCAGCAGTCGAAATCTTCAAGAGCTGCCGCATAGCCGGCGACATTGCGCCGGTGACCGTACAGCATGTCGAAATCGACGAAATTGGTCATCAGCAATCCGCCATCGGGCAGTTCCACCATGGCTTTCAGCGTTGCCGCGCCGAGCGCTTCATTGCCGCTTGCCTTGATGATCTGCGTCGGCCCCTGATGGGCATAGATGTCGGCGATCTTGCCAATGGCAATGACTTCCCGCCCGGCGGCTTTCGCCCGCTCCAACAGGGTGGGTTTCGGCGGTTTGATGGAATAATCGCGCCGGTTTCCGGTGCGCGCGAACGAGGCGGCATCCTCGCCAATGAAGGGTCGGGCAATCACCCGCCCGATGTTCATCGGCGCGGTCATTTCGAAGACCGATTCGCAAAGCGCGTAGAGCTTTTCCAGTCCGAAATGGTGCTCATGGGCAGCGATCTGGAACACCGAATCCGATGAGGTGTAACAGATCGGCTTGCCGGTCCGCACATGCGCCTCGCCCAGTTCGGCAATGATCTCGGTCCCCGAGGCATGGCAGTTGCCGAGAATGCCGGGGAGGCTGTTTTCGGCAATGATCCGTTCGGTAAGCTCCGCTGGAAAGGCCGGTATCTCCCGGGGGAAATAGCCCCAGTCGGTCATTACCGGCACGCCTGCGATTTCCCAATGGCCGGAAGGCGTGTCCTTGCCCTTTGAAATCTCGACAGCGCTGGCCCAGCGACCCTTCAGTTCGGGATTGGCATTCATGCCGGCAGGCAGTTTTCCGCAGGCATTTTCCGCGGCAAGCCCGAGGCCAAGGGATTCGAGAACCGGCAGGCTGAGTGTCCCGGCGCGCAAACCGTCCTGGTCCGCCTTGCCGGCGTGGCATGCCTCAGCGATGTGCCCGATGGTATTGGCACCCTCATCGCCGAATTGCGCCGCGTCAGGTGCACCGCCGATGCCGACGGAATCCAGTACAAACAAGAAGGCCCGGCTCATGATTTCTTCTCCGCATCACCTGCCGGCGGTTGCCGTGACTCCCGTTGAATTTTACCTCAGGTAAAGGGATTCCAAATTCAGGCGCAATCCCGTAGTAACGGATATCGGTTTCGCTCCGCAAGCAACAGGATGCCTGGCAGGATCATGATCTCACGATTTGCTTCACACTGGCGGCGCATCAAGCCGGTTTGCACGGCGATTTGTGCATTCGCGGTTCTTTCTACGATTACCCTGCCTTCTGCGCTCGCTGACTGGCGTGAAGAGCTTGGTGTCTTCCGAATTGCCCTAATCACCGGGGACAATGAGGCTTCCAGCCGTGCCGCGCTGGAGCCGTTCCGTCTGGTTGTGCAGGAGAAGCTCCGACTGCAAACCGAATTGCGCACCGATCGCGAGCTCGGCAGGCTGATCATCAACCAGTCCGACCGGCCGGTCGAATATGTCATCCTGCCGGCTTCCGCTTATGCGGCGACATGGCTGCGTTGCGAGTGCATTGAGCCGCTGGTGGTTGCCAGATCCTCCGACGGCGAAGAAGCCATCCGCTCGGTTTTGATCGTGCGTTCTGCAAGCAGCATAAAGACGCTCGCACAACTCGGTGGCAAAACGGTTTTCGGTCTGTCCGAGCATTCGCTGACCGGATACGCGATCCCGCGCAAGGCCGCCGGAGAAGTTGCCGGCAATGTCGACTGGCAGTTTTCAGATAGCGCGGAAGAGGCACTACACCGCTTCATAGCGGGCGAAGGCGATGCTCTGGCCGGCTGGATTCCTGCTGGTCAGAATCCCGGAAACGCCAGCAGGGGCACACTTGCGCGGCTAAAGGCACTGGCCACAGATGGTCAGTCGTTTTCAGTGCTGTGGCAATCCGAGTCCATCCCCAACCGGGTCCATGCCGTTCGGAAAAATCTCGATGGTGAGGCAAAACGCCTGCTGCGCGAATTGCTGACAGGGCTCAATGACAACGATCCGATCACCTATGATCAGCTTGAGCCTGATTTTTCAGGTGGCTTTTTCCCCGCCCGGCAATCGCAGTTTTCTTACCTGATCGATTTCCTGAATGAGCGGGAAGAGACAGCTCTGCCTGCCGATGGCGATGCAGGTGAGGAAAGCACCACAGGAGAGGGGTCCGCCGGGCCGCAGAGTGAAGCCCCGCAGAACGAAGCTGATGTCCAGGGCAAGGCTGGGGAAAGCGCCGACGAGTCCTGACGGAAACCGGTGGCCTTTCGCGGCATAAAAAAACGGCCCCTCAGGGCCGTTTTGATTTTTCGCTGGCAAGGTGCTCTTAAGAGCAGCTGCCCTTCACCTCAATGTTGTTGCCGATACGCGGACGCAGGAACATTTCCTCTTCCATGTTGATCGCCGTTGTATCCTTGCTCAGGTCGCCGACCTTGTGGGTAGCCAGCCAGCCGACGGCCGGCGTGTAGGTAGTCTGGATACGTGCGGCCACCAGGAAGTTGCCATCGATCTTGATCTTGTTGGGAACAGTGTAGATCGAACCCTTGGCAAGCGGGTTCATGCCGTAGCCGCGGCTCCACTGAACCTTTGCGGTTCCACTTTCGACTAGAACGCCGCTCAGGCGGATCTTCAGCGTGTTCGAATAGGGGTACATGATATCATCTGCGATCTTGATGATGTCATTGAGCACCGGATCGGTGAAACACTCGGCCTGGGTGATAAGATCGCCCAGTGTGCTCGACACACGCGACAGCTTGCGGTTGGCGGAAAGTGCGCCGGAAATCTCGATGGTTCCAACATACAGCAGCAGCATCAGCGGGGCGATGAAGGCGAACTCGATCGCTGCAACCCCCTTGATGTCGTCGCGGAATGCGGACGCAGCCAGGCGAAGGCTTTCCAGCCCGGCTTTCCAGTTTTCTTTTGCGGTCGCAATACTCATTGCTTCAATCCTCGTAAGCGTGCCTGGTGCGGTCGATTACCGGGGTCAGGAGGAATAGGGTTCTGTTTTGAAGGCCGCGATTCCGGTCAGAACCGCATTGCCATTGTTGAGGCCGGACAGGAACTGCTGCAGATAGTTGGTGAACACGGGCCATTCGGCGACCACGGTCAGCATCACGATCTGTTTGGGGCCAGCAGCTTCGAACTTGAAATCACCGGGATCAAGCTCGCCGTCTTCAGGCTTGGGCGAGTCGCCCAGTTCGTCATAGGTCGCAACGACCTGCATGTCGATGAGAAGGCCATCGCAGTCAAAAAGAACGGCGGCTTCGTCGCAAATCTCTTCGCGCAACTGATCTTCTGTCATCGTCTGGTCGAGCTGGCCGGTTCTGATTTTCCGGCCGACATCGTCGACAGCGCTTTCAAGCACCTGGCCGGCGAAAAACAGCAGTGATGTTTCGACAATCGCCATCAAAAGCATGAAGAACGGCATGGCGAGCATGGCAAACTCGATTGCCGTGACGCCTTTGTCGTCCTTTGAAAATCTGCGGACGATTTTCGGGGCACTGAAGAAACCGACGCGTTTGCGCGCGGTTTCGGTGTGGTTGGTCTGTACAGTCGTTGGCATTTGTACCACCCTGAACTCAATAAGGTCGCTCCACACTAACAGCGATCCGTTGAAATTGTGTTTCACCGGTTTCCGAAAATTTCGGTGATCGGTTTAAGGTCCGGTTAACCAAGTCTGGCCGTTTTTCAGGTCTGAAAAACAGAACCGGGCGCAGGCCCGGTTCATTGAGTTCTGGTCCGCGTTTCAAGCGCCGCCTACTTCGAACCTTCGGAGAGGCTGTTGCGTGCGGTGATCTGCTGCTGGGCGTATTCGAAGCGGTCGGCCGAGTCGCCGATGGTAAGTGTCGGTTCGCAGACAGGTGCACATGCCAGCGTTACCCGTTCCTCGCGGCGGTAGATGCGCACCGTATTGGCTTCATGGCCGCGCACCACAACCGTCTCGTCAACGATCGGTTCGCCGTCGTGGTCCAGCACGATCAGATTGGTGACGCCGAACGACCGACCGGTCAGAACCAGGGTAACGTCGTCTTCGACCGTTGCATCCGCAATGGACGGGTTGCCGATGATGACGGTGGCTGCCGGGCGCGAAATGCGGAAGACCTTGGCCCGGTCAACGGTGACCACGACAGGCTCCGCGCCGCCGCCTTCCGAGTGGGCTGGCATGACCGCCGCGGTGAGCAGAAAACCGGCAAGGGTTGCTGCCAGGCATGACTTGATGGGCTTGCGCATGGTGAACTCCGAACGCGTTACGGTTTTCTCCATTTTCCGTTGTTTTGGTAAAGGAAGCGCTAACAAGAACGCGGCGGTTCCTGATCGGCGCATTTCCGGCATCTTCAATCCGGTCGTTGCAAATCGGCAAGTCGAGTACACCGGCAGGATCTGCCATTCAGCGTAATCCATCGTGTATATTATAATGTATGGAAGCTGCCCCTCCTTCCGGACGCGGCAGGCTGCGCCGTCTGCGTGCCCGCAAGCAGGCCTTGACCGGCTTGGCTTCCTGAGCTGCCGCACTGGGCTGCGCACAGGATTGCAGCAATTTTACCGATACCGGCGACAGCAATTTAACCACGCCTGACAATCGGGCCGTGCAAGGTTTTGTTAACGACCGATATTAACGGCTTCTCAATTTGTCGGGCGTAGATTGGCGTCAGATCGGGGCCAAACCCGATCGACACAAGTGTTCGAAAACACGTGGATCTAAAGGAGCATAACCATGAAATTTGTAGCTCGTTTTCTGAAAGATGAGTCTGGCGCAACCGCAATCGAATACGGCCTGATCGCCGCTCTGATTTCTGTTGCTATCATCGGCGGCGTTAGCGCCACTGGTGGCGGTGTCTCCGACACCTTCAACACGATTTCTGGCAACCTGTAAGGTTGGCAAGCCGGGTCGAAAAGACCTGGCAGGAAAATCCGACACAGGGCCGTCCATTTGGGCGGCCCTGTTGTTTTTGTTCACGGCACGTTGCGAAGCCGGCACCCTTAACCGCTTGTTCACCATAAACCCATAGGCTTGCCTCAGCCGGAGACCCGGCCCGAACGCAACTCCATCAGGCGGCGATCATGCTTCAGGCGGCACTTGTTTCCTTCTTTCCATTGCTGATGATCTATTCGGCATTCTCCGATCTGGTTTCCATGACGATCCCGAACAAGGTATCGCTGGCACTGATGGCCGGCTTCGTCGTGTTTGCCTACTGGACCGGCATGAGCCTCGAGACTTTCGCCTGGCACTGGGCATTGTTTGCCATCGTGCTTGTTGCGGCCATCGTACTGTTCACGACCGGGCATATTGGCGGCGGCGATGCCAAGCTGGTGGCAACCACCGTGCTCTGGCTCGGTTGGGAGCACAGCCTGTCCTATCTGTTTCTTGCTTCGCTGATCGGTGCGGCACTCACCATTCTCATGATCCGGTTGCGCGGCAACGTCATCCCGGATCGCGTCGAAAAAATCGAGTGGATCGCCAGGCTCTACCGGGCCGATTCGGGGATCCCCTATGGCATTGCCCTGGGTGCTGCAGCCATTGTGATCTATCCTGAAACACGCTGGATGGAACCTGTGTTCAATCTTGCTCTGCCCGGCATGTGACACCGGGCCATCGGCGAATACAGGACATGACCAGACCCGGCTTCGGCCGGGTTTTTTGTTGCCGGAAGCTCTCTCCGAATTTCTCTGCGTTTGGTTCCCGTTAACCATCATCGCTAGCTTTGCGTTAACCATAATTACACCTTTGCCTGACAAAACTAGCTGCGAGGAATTCCAGCTCTTGGAGCAGTTTTGAGGGTACGGGTATGAGAAAAGCACAGTTGGTGGTCTTGGCCGGAGCAGTCCTGGCGGCAGGGGGCGCGGGTTTTCTTGCGATGAACCTGATGAATCGCGAGCCCGAGCCGCAGCAGGTTCAGCAGCAGGCGCCGACCGTCCGGATGGAGGGAGTGCTGATCGCTGCGTCTGACATACCGATGGGAACGAAGGTTTCATCCGACATGCTTGAATGGCGCGACTGGCCGGAAGAAGGCGTGGCGGACGGTTTTATCACCAAGGGTGCGCGGCCCGATGCCTTGAATGAGATGACGGGTTCGATTGCCCGCGCGACCATTTATTCCGGTGAGCCGCTGCGTGATTCCAAACTGGTGCAGTCCGATCAGGGCTTTATGTCCGCCATTCTGCCGAAGGGGCAGCGGGCAGTTGCCACCAGCATTTCCACCGCCACATCGGCTGGCGGCTTCATTCTTCCCAATGACCGTGTCGACGTTCTGATGACTCGGCGGCGCACGGGCGAAGGCGAAGAAGGGTTCGCGACCGAGGTCATTCTCGAAAATGTCCGCGTTCTGGCCATCGATCAGACAATTCGCGAGCAGGATGGCGAGCAGGTGGTGGTTGGCGAAACCGCCACACTCCAGCTGAGCCCCAAGGAAGTGGAAATCCTGACGGTCGCACAGCAGACCGCCGACCGCCTTTCACTGGCACTCCGCTCGATCGCGGATTCAAATGAGGAATCGAAGAAAACCGGAGATCACCTGCTTAGCGGCGGCTCCGGCACCGTACGAATCATCCGCTACGGCAGCGTCAAGGAAGCAAGCGCGCCGCCGAGAAAAACCGATGATGAATGATAGCCGAACACGTCGCTGAAACGGACAGAGCCATGATTGAGGGTAACAAGATGCGTAACACCAGGAAAAATTTGTTCCGGGCGATGATGTTGTCGGCGGCTTTGTGCGCGCCCTTCGCCATTGCCGGCGGATTGCCTACTCCGGCGGAAGCAGGAACCAAGAACTACATCAAGATTTCCAGGAACGCGATCGGACAGACGCGTACCGTCAAGGTCGGTCTCAACAAGTCGATGGTCATTGACCTGCCGGATGACGCCCATGACATTCTGGTCGCCAATCCGGAGGTTGCCGATGCGGTTACCCGCACATCACGGCGCATCTACATCTTCGCCAAGCAGATTGGCGAAACCAACATCTTCATCTTCGACCACGCCGGCAATCAGCTGCTTTCGCTCGACCTGGCAATCGAACGCGATGTTGCCGGCTTGGAAGCCTACATTGAAAAATATGTTCGCGGTGCCGACGTCAAGGTTGAGATCATCAACGACAACGTTGTGCTGACGGGGACGGTTCCCACGCCACAGGCATCGGTAAAGGCAGTCCAGCTTGCCCAGATCTTCGTCAAGGGCGGTGAAGCAACGACCCCCTCGGCAGGCGGCTCTTCCGCCGTTCCCGGAGGCGGCACCGTCGTCAGTTTCGGCGAAGAGGAAACGCGCGAATCAGCAATCGTGAACCTCCTGACGATTGATGGCGAAGACCAGGTTGCACTCAAGGTCACCGTCGCGGAAATCCAGCGCAACATCGTCAAGCAGCTCGGCATCGATCTGCTGTCGAGCCTGTCGGTTGGCGGTTTGGCAACCAGGATCATCGGCGACAATCCGCTCGGCCTCGGCAAGATCAAATCCACCAGCCGTCTAATCTCTTCCTATTCGCACGACGGCAACAGCTTCGACGCTACCCTCCGCGCGCTCGATCAGGCTGGTGTCATGCGCACCCTGGCAGAGCCGACGTTGACGGCGATCTCCGGCGAAGCGGCGACGTTCAATGTGGGCGGCGAATACCGCATTCCAAGTGGCAAGGAAGACAGCGAAGACGCGGTTACCTACAATTCGGAAACCGTTGAATACGGCATCTCGCTTGGCTTCAGGCCGGTTGTCCTGTCCCCCGGACGGATCAGCCTGCACATCCAGACGCAGGTTTCCGAACCCACTACCGAAGGCAGCTTTGTTGTCCCGCGCGGCAGTGTTGAAGCGGTAACCTATCCCGGCATCCGCCGCCGCGAGGCGGAAACCACAGTTGAACTTCCCTCGGGCGGTTCCATGGTCATCGCCGGCCTCATCAAGGACGACGTTCGCCAGGTGATTTCCGGTTTCCCGGGCCTGAGCCGCATTCCGATCATCGGAACCCTGTTCAGAAGCCGCGACTACCAGCGTTATGAGACCGAGCTGGTAATCATCGTCACGCCTTATCTCGTGCGGCCTGTGGCCCGTCAGAATCTGGCACGCCCTGACGACAATTTCCAGGCGGCGATAGATACCCACGGACTGTTCCTGGGTCGCGTCAACCGCATCTACGGCACCGCGAACGGTCAAATGCCCACCGGGCAATATCGCGGCAATCCAGGCTTTATCTACAAGTGACGGAAGGTTTGTACGGAGTTCAGATGATGAAAAAGATCGACCATCAGGGCAGGAATGCCGGCAGCGACTGCAAACCCCGCACACCTGTTAGCGGCAAGCGGGTTCGCGGCAGAAACTGGATGCTTGCCGGCCTGCTGGCTGCAGGTGCCGCCGCGATGACAGGCTGTGCAAGCTACAATCAGGATCAGATGACGGTAAGCGCTGTGCCGGATGACTACCGTACACGCCATCCCATCATTGTCTCGGAAAACGAGAATGCACGCGACATCGTCATTCCGCGCAATCTGAAACAATTGTCGCTGCGCGACAGGGACATCGTCAAGGGCGCGGGATCTGACTTCCGGCGTTCGGGCGCGAGATCGATTGTGATCTTGGTTCCCTCAGGGTCACCAAACGAACATGCCGCGCGGCTGGCAGCCAAGCAGGCGGTGGACGAACTGAAATTGTTGGGCATCGGCTCGCATCAGATTGCGATCAGCCACTACAGCGCCGCCGGACACGGTGAGTCGGCCACCATGCGGATCGTCTATTCGGATCTCGTTGCCAGCGTTGCCAGTCAGTGCGGCCAGTGGTCTGAAGACATTATCGCTACCGGCCAGAACCGGAACTATCACAACTTCGGTTGTGCCACACAGAACAACCTGGCGCAGATGGTTGCCAATCCGGCCGACCTGCTGGGTCCGCAGGCCATGTCGGAAGTCGACTCAACCAAGCGCACGCTGGTGATCGAGGATTGGCGCGAGAGTTCTACCAAGCTTGTAACCGAACTCGAGGATTAACCGCCTGCGGGGATGGGTTTGAGAGAGTAAGTTTATTCGGGAACATAATATGTCCAATCAGTTACAAGAAAACCTGCATATGCACGAGGGAGCAGCGGCCTCCGAAGGTCCGGCGACCGGCGATCTCAACAAGATCCAGCTGGTGCCGCGCATCACGGTTCAGGCCTTTTGCGAAACGGAGATCGTTTCCCAAACCATCGACATGGCAGCCCGGGACCGGCGGATGTCTCGCGCCACGGTCAAGGTGCTCAATGGCGGCCTTGCCTCTGCCGTGGAGTACTATCAGAGCGCCCCGACGCCGAACCTGATCATCATCGAAACAAAGCTGGATGGTGGTGAGCTGATGGCGGGTTTGAGCCGCCTGGCCGAGGTCTGCGACATGGACACGAAGGTAATCGTTGTCGGCCATCGCAACGACATCACCGTTTACCGTGAGCTGATTTCCAATGGCGTTTCCGACTATCTCGTTGCGCCACTCTCCATGGCGGACCTGATGTCGGCCATCTCGGACATCTTCGTCGATCCCGAAGCCGGCCCCCTGGGCAAGGTGCTGGCCTTCATCGGCGCCAAGGGTGGTGTAGGGTCTTCCACGATCTGCCACAATGTGGCCTGGACGATCTCCAGCCGCTACTCCAGTGAGGTCATTCTGACCGACATGGATCTGGCCTTCGGTACCGCCAACATTAATCTCGACCAGGATCCGCCCCAGGGCATTGCCGAGGCCGTCTACTCGCCTGACCGGATGGATGACATTCTGCTCGACCGCTTGCTGGCCAAATGTGCCGACCACCTCAATCTGCTGGCCGCGCCGTCGACACTCGACCGCACATACGATTTCACACAGGATGCCTTCAACGGCGTGCTTGAAGTGGCCCAGCGCTCCTCACCGATGGTCGTGCTTGATCTGCCCCATCAGTGGTCGGCCTGGACCAGGCATATTCTGTCGATTGCCGATGAGGTGGTGATTACCGCATCGCCGGAACTGGCCAATCTGCGCAACACCAAAAACCTGCTCGACAAGCTGGCGGAACTGCGCCCCAACGACACCATGGCGAAACTGGTCATGAACCAGGTTGGTGTCCCCAAGCGGCCCGAGATCAGCGTTGCGGATTTCATCCGGCCGCTGGACGTTCAGCCGGCTGCAGTCATTCCTTTCGATCCTGCGCTGTTCGGCATGGCTTCCAACAACGGCCAGATGATCTCCGAGGCTGATCCCAAGAGCGCGATTGTCGGCAGTCTGGAATACCTGACCCAGCTTGTGACCGGTAAGGCTGAAATGAAAGTGGAGAAAAAGGGGTCGCTCGGCATTCTGTCGAAATTCAAACTGGGAAAGAAAAAATAGCACTGACGGCATCTGTCAGGAGTTAGTCAGAGGTAGGAAATGTTCGGCAAACGCGGCGTTAATCAGGGAAATCCGGGCGGCTTCAATGCGCCACCCACGGCTCCCGAACTGGAAAAGAAGGATGTGCCAGCTGCAGCACCGGCGGCACCCGAGAAAAAAGAGACCGCCGCAGCACCGGCGGTAGCCGCTGAGCGCGTGGAAAAAGCCATTGCCAAGCCTGCGCCGCCCCGGACGGTGATCAAGGAAAAAACGGAAGAGTATTACGATATCAAGTCGAGCGTCTTTACCGCTCTGATTGATACGATCGATCTCGGCCAGCTTTCGCGCATGGAGGCCGATGCCGCGCGCGAGGAAATCCGCGACATCGTCAACGACATTATCTCGATCAAGAACCTGGCGATGTCCATCTCCGAGCAGGAAGAACTGCTCGAGGACATTTGTAACGATGTTCTGGGTTATGGCCCGCTTGAACCGTTGCTTGCCCGAGACGACATCGCCGACATCATGATCAACGGTGCCAAGCACACCTTCATCGAAGTCAACGGCAAGGTCGAACAGGCCGGCATCCGTTTCCGCGACAATTCCCAGTTGATGAACATCTGTCAGCGGATTGTCAGCCAGGTTGGCCGTCGCGTCGATGAATCTAGCCCGATCTGTGACGCGCGCCTGCCCGATGGCTCTCGTGTCAACGTGATTGCGCCGCCGCTGGCCATCGACGGGCCGGCACTGACCATTCGTAAGTTCAAAAAGGACAAGCTCACCCTCGACCAGTTGGTCAAGTTCGGCTCGATCACGCCCGAAGGCGCCCAGATCCTGCAGATCATCGGCCGGGTGCGCTGCAACGTCATCATCTCGGGCGGCACCGGTTCGGGCAAGACCACGCTGCTGAACTGCCTGACCGGATACATCGATCAGGATGAGCGCATCATCACCTGTGAGGACTCCGCCGAACTGCAGCTCCAGCAGCCGCATGTGGTGCGCCTTGAGACCCGCCCGCCCAACCTTGAGGGCGAGGGACAGATCACCATGACCGATCTGGTCAAGAACTGCCTGCGCATGCGTCCCGAGCGNNATGCGTCCCGAACGCATCATCGTGGGTGAGGTGCGCGGTCCTGAAGTATTCGACCTTCTGCAGGCGATGAACACCGGCCACGATGGCTCGATGGGCACGATCCACGCCAACTCGCCGCGCGAATGCCTGAACCGTATGGAATCGATGATTGCCATGGGCGGTTTTTCCCTGCCGGCCAAGACGGTTCGCGAGATCATTGTCGGCTCGGTCGACATCATCATTCAGGCCTCGCGCCTGAGGGACGGCTCGCGCCGCATCACCCACATCACGGAAGTGATTGGCCTGGAAGGTGAGGTCATCACCACGCAGGATCTCTTCATCTACAAAATGGATGGCGAGGACGCCAACGGCAACATCATCGGCAAACACGTGTCGACCGGTATCGGCCGGCCCCACTTCTGGGATCGCGCCCGCTACTACAACGAGGAAAGCCGCCTGGCCGCCGCGCTGGATTCAGCGGAGCAGGAAAGCCAGCAGGGAATCTGAGCCCATGTTTGGAATGGATATTACCGTCATTGCCATCATGGGGCTGGCAGCCTTCGCCATTGGCGGCATCATCTTTGCGGTGATGTTCAATCGCATTTCGGCGGAGGCCAACCAGGCACGCCGTTTCAACAACATCAAGGAACGCGACCAGTTCAAGGCCTCGAAGGCAGCCGCGCGCATCCAGGATGCCGCCAAACGCCGAAAGACGGTTCAGGACTCGCTGAAGGAACTGGAAGAAAAGCAAAAGGCAAAACACGGCACCAAGGTCACGCTGAAAAAGATGATCGAGCAATCGGGATTGCCGATCACCCAGAGCCAGTTTTTCATCCTGAGCGCCGTATTCGGCGTTCTCTGCGGTTTCGCCGCGCTTTTCTCGGGCTTCAACTTCATCGTCATCCTGGGCGCCATGTTTGTTGGCGGGCTGGGCGTTCCCCGCTGGTTCGTTTCCTTCACGCGCAAACGCCGCTTCAAGGCATTTCTGGAGGAGTTCCCCAACGCGATCGACGTCATCGTACGCGGTGTAAAGGCCGGCCTGCCGCTTAACGACTGTCTGGGCATCATTGCCCGCGAGGCGAAGGATCCGGTCAAGTCCGAATTCGCACGCATTGTGGAATCCCAGAAAATGGGCCTCACGATGGGGGAAGCGATTGGCAAGCTCTATCAGAACATGCCATTGGCTGAGGCCAACTTCTTCGGCATCGTTGTCGCAATCCAGGAATCGGCAGGCGGCAACCTTTCAGAGGCGTTGTCGAACCTCTCCAATGTTCTGCGTGACCGCAAGAAGCTGCAGAACAAGATCAAGGCGGTTTCCTCGGAGGCCAAGGCTTCTGCAGGGATTATCGGCTCGCTGCCGATGTGTGTGTCGATCCTGATTTATCTGACCACGCCGGATTACATCTCACTGCTTTTCACCCATTCAACGGGACACCTCATTCTCGGTGCTTCGGCGATCTGGATGTCGATGGGCATCCTGGTGATGAAAAACATGATCAATTTCGACTTCTGACCGGAGCGACGGGTTTGGGCAATCTTCTTTCCATCGTACTTGAGCCGCAAAACCTTCTGGCGATTCTCGCGTCGCTGGCGGTCTTCGCCACGATTCTGACCATTGCCATGCCAGTGCTTCAGCGCGACGAACTGGCAGACCGGATGAACTCCGTGGTGGTAGAGCGCGACAAGATCCGCCAGCGCGAGCGCGAACGCCTTGCCGAGGAAAAGAAAAGAGGCTCGCTGAAGCAGAGCGATGCGGGCTTCATGAAGGACTTTGTCGACCGCTTCAATCTCAAGAAGGCGCTGGCCGACGAGTCGACATTCAGCTCGCTGAAGATGGCGGGTTACCGCAAGCAGTCGCACATTTACGTCTTTCTTTTCTTCCGGCTGGTGCTTCCTTTCATCATGCTGGTCGTGGCGAGCATCTATGTCTTTGCGGTTGCCGATCTGCAGTACACCTTCATGATGAAACTGGCGATCGTTCTGGGCGTTGCCTATGCCGGCTTCTATGCGCCGATCGTTTTCGTCAGAAACCAGGTCTCCAAACGGCAGCTGTCCATTCGCCGCGCCTGGCCCGATTCCCTCGATCTGATGCTCATCTGCGTTGAATCCGGCATGACCATGGAAGCTGCATTGCGCAAGGTGGCGGTCGAAATCGGAACGAACTCCGCGGCGCTGGCCGAGGAACTCGTGCTGACCAATGCCGAACTCTCCTACCTTCAGGAGCGCCGCCAGGCCTATGAGAACCTCGCCGCGCGTACCGGTCTTGAAGGGGTGAAGTCGGTAACCATGGCGCTGATCCAGGCGGAGCGCTACGGTACTCCGCTGGGCAATGCACTGCGCGTCCTGGCGCAGGAAAACCGAGATCAGCGTATGGCTGATGCTGAAAAGAAGGCGGCCTCCCTGCCGCCGAAACTGACCGTGCCGATGATCGTCTTCTTCCTGCCGGTTCTGTTCGCGGTCATTCTGGGCCCTGCCATCATCCGCCTGACGGAAAAAGACATCTTCTGATCCTGAAAAACACGCGCACGGATTTGCCGTAATACGAGAATTCACGTTGTCGTCGTACGGTTAATGTCAGCTATGCGGACGAGGTTAGCTTTCGCTGCGGCTACGCCAATGGTTGCTTTCGCAAAGCTTGCCAAAAAGGGTGGTTTCCGCTGCGGACAGAACCTCGGTTCAGCGATGATACCGAGTGGTGATCCGAAGCAAGTTACTGCTTCCGGATGGCGTGAAAGATGAGCTTTAAGGCGTCCGCCACGTCCCCTTCATCCCGCACCTTGAATCGCGTGTTACCCCTGTCGTCCTTGACTTCAATCCCGGTGAGCCCGGCGAAGCGATCGACCGGCCCCCGCACCGTTATCGAGAGCTCATCCACGCGCGGCTGAATGATGATGTACCAAAAATTGTCTGGCGTCTCGCTGAAGTTACGCGCCTGCCCGCGCTTTAGGTTCCCAGCAGATTTTTCGCGAACGCCGAGCAGCAGCTTCTCAGCAGCGCGAGCTGTTGTGCCCGATAGTTCACGTTTCGCCAGCTGTAGGAATTCCCTGTCTCCTGGGCCAAGCGGAGTGGGGTCAGGCGAGGAAGCTGCGAGGTGCGTCGTCTGCTTGGTATTGCTCGCGCTTACGGCAATCCCGATAGCCTTAGCCGTCGTTCCAACATTAATCGGCGTAACGTCCTCCAAGTCGAAATGAAGCTGCTGCTGTTTGGCATCGTAGGAGCACGAGTGGAACATGAGCACACTTTGCGATCCGAACGCATGGCTTGTGTTCCCGAAGTGCCGGACTTGATGGGGCGGCATATTAAGTTCCCAGATGCCTGGGCAGATTTCTACCACCCCTGTTGCAGTTATTCGCAGTGACATGCGAAGTCCTCCAGATAGAATTCTATCTGTGCAGATAAAGCTGCAGAACGTTATTGTTAATAGGCTGTGCAGGAGGAATTCACTGTAGGTGTGTCATCAAGGTCAAAAACTGTCGTTCTTGTCCGCACCTATGAAAGCTGACATTCGTGCAGCGTGCGGCATTGGTCACTTTGGGCTCAAAGCAGGCATTCACTGGTGCTGGAATCAGAGAGTGCTGAACCTGATGAGTCTTGATCGGGAAGCAGACCGGCTCAGTTGGCCTGTTTGTCTTCCTCTTTCAGGATGTTCCAGGCGTTCTGCTGAGAGAGCATCTGCCGCAGGTATTCCACATTGGCCTTTGCGTCGGTCGGGCTCATTTCAGCCGCGGCGATCTGCTCCGCCTCGTCGAAGCGGCCCTGCAGGCCAACGACGAGGGCCAGATTCTGGCGCACCCGGCTGTCCGCCTTGCGGGTGGCAACCGCCTGTTTGAGGTATTGCTCGGCCTGGGGAAGCTCGTTTGTCAGCAGAAAGGACATGCCGAGATTGGACAGAACCGATGGTTCGTTCGGCACGATCTGCAATGCCTTTCGATAATAGACGCGTGCCTCTTGCGGCCGGTCGAGCTGATCGAGCACGGCTCCCTGAGCCGACAGCAGCCGCCAGTCCGGGTGGTCATCGTGCTGGGCGCGGCCGATCACGTCGAGCGCCTTCTGCAACTCGCCATTGGAAGCAAGTGCCTTGCCATAGGCAGCAAGCACGTCGTTGTCTTCTGGATGATGGATGACCATCTGGTGCATTACCGCAAGCGCTTGTTCGTTCCGCCCTGCAGTGCGCAGCGCATCGGCATAGTTGAGCCCGGCCTGTTTGCTTTTGGGCCGCCGCTCATACTGATTGCCATAGGTTTCGATCGCCCGGTTGAGCTCCGGCACGGAGAGTTCGGAAACTGCGGTATCGTTGCGCTTGATGGAGCCGGTGCGGGTCTTGTCCGTCGCGCAGGCTGAAAGCGCCAGCGTGCCGGCCAGTACCATGACAATGGAGGCTTTTCGATTTATCCCGAACAACATGACGCAATTCCCGAATCACAACGGCCAAGGGCTGATACTTCGAGCAATAATCTGTTAACCCTAATGGAAGGTTAATTCGGGCATCCCGGCTGCGCTGCCGGTTTCCCGCTTTTAGTGGAAATGAGCCCGCTTTTTATGGAAAAGAGAATGGACCGATACAAACTGCCCTTTGTCACCGCCACCAAATCCCGTTCGAAAAAGGCAGTTCCCGTTCTTGTGGTGGATGATAAATCCCTGGCGAAAGCAACACAGGAATTCCTGCCCGCCCAGAAGAAATGGATCAGCACAAACGGCTATGCCGCCAGGCCTGGCGATATCCTCGCCGTGCCTGACGAAAAAGGCACCGTATCGAGCATTCTTTTCGGTCTTGACGCTAACGCAACGCCGCTGAATGCCGGCGCGCTGGCAAGCAAGCTGCCTGATGGCTGTTACCGGCTGGTCATGGAAGGCGACCGGCAGCTGGCAGCCCTTGGTATTGCGCTGGGGGCCTATCGCTTTACCCGTTACAGGGAGCAAAAGCGCTCAAATGCCGAGTTCATCCCGCCGGACGGCGTCGACTTGGAACGGCTTGCGCGCGAAGCGGAAGCCACCTGCTTTACCCGTGACCTGATCAGTACGCCAACCAACGATCTGGGACCCGGCGAATTGGAAGCGGCAATGCGCAAACTTGCCGCGCGCTTCAAGGCAACCGTGCACGTGACCAGGGGCGATGATCTGCTGAAAAAGAATTTCCCCATGATCCACGCTGTTGGAAGGGCGAGCGCTTCCGCGCCGCGCCTGCTCGACATGAAATGGGGGAATGCAAGGCATCCGAAGATCACGCTGGTCGGCAAGGGCGTGTGCTTTGATACCGGTGGTCTCAACATCAAGCCGGGCAGTTCCATGGCATTGATGAAGAAGGACATGGGTGGCGCAGCGAATGTGCTGGGCCTCGCGATGATGATCATGACGGCGAAACTGCCGGTTCGCCTGCGGGTCCTCATCCCGGCGGTCGAAAACTCGATTTCCGGCAATGCCTTCCGGCCGGGCGATATTCTTCCAAGCCGCAAGGGTATTACCGTCGAGATTGGCAATACCGATGCGGAAGGCCGGCTTGTTCTGGGCGATGCTCTGGCTTTTGGCGATGAAGAAAAACCGCAACTGATGGTGGACATGGCCACGCTGACGGGAGCTGCCCGGGTAGCGCTCGGTCCCGATCTGCCGCCATTCTTTACCGACGATGAAAGCCTGGCCGATGCGCTTTCGACAGCTGGTGCTGAATTGCACGATCCGCTGTGGCGCATGCCGCTGTGGAAACCTTACAATACCATGCTGTCATCCAGGATCGCCGATACAAATCACATTACCTCCGGCGCTTTCGCGGGATCGGTGACGGCTGCGCTCTTCCTGCAGAAATTCGTCGGGCAGCAAACGCCGTGGATCCATCTCGACGTCTTCGGCTGGATGCCGACAGCCAAACCCTGGTGCCCGGTCGGTGGCGAGGCCCAGGGTATCCGCGCCCTCTACCAGCTCATTGCCGAACGGTTTGCCGGCGGGTAAGCCTGCTCCACTGTTGTTCCATGCCCTTGCGATGGCCGTAATCGCGCAGTAGCCTGTTACGGCTACGAAACGAACAGTGAAGAAATGGCATGGATATCAGGGCAGATCAGGCCTTGCGTTGGTGGAAGCGGGTTTGCCTCGAGCAGGTGCTCGATGACAGGCCCGATCTGACCCTGCGCCAGCTCACCCTGTTGCTGATCATCTATCTCGATCCGCCGCCGCATACCGTGCGTGGTCTGGCAGCCCGGCTTGGGGTTACCAAGCCGGTTGTCACCCGGGCGCTCAACGCCATGGGGGCGATGGGTCTGGTGGAGCGCCGCCGCGACGAACGTGACCGGCGAAATGTGCTGGTCCGCCGTACGGTCGAGGGCAGCCTGTATCTGGAAAAACTGTCCGACACCATCGTGATCGCTGCCGGGGAAGAACTGTGATGAACAAGCCCGCGACATCGCCAGGCTGGCCGCAACTGCGCGAAGATGATCCCAGGCTTCATCTTTCCGGGGCGGAAAAACAGGCGGCTCAACCTGCCTGGGTCACGCGCTTCTTCGTTGATCTGAAACGCAAGCTTGACCCGGAAGCAGGCCTTGATACGCAAATTCTGCATGGCGAAAACGTGTTCAAGGTCGAAACTGTCGATGGCAGGGCGAAGATCCAGGCGCGCCGCAACGGTTATGTCGGCTGGGTGCCGGAAGATGCGCTGAGCGAGGGCGAGCGCACGCCCACCCATTTCGTCTGCGTGCCGCGCACGTTTCTCTATCCGGGCGCGGACATGAAACTGCCGCGTAGCGGATATCGCTCGCTCGGCTCCGGCGTTGTTGTAACGGACCGGGCGGAAACCCGCGGCACGCATTACACCATTCTCGACAGCGGCGAAGCGGTGATTGCCAACCATCTCGCTGCGGCTGGTGATCATGCCGCCGACTATGTCAGCGTTGCCGAAACCCTGCTCAGAACCCCCTATCTTTGGGGCGGCAGCACGGCCTTCGGCATCGATTGCTCGGGCCTCGTGTCGCTTGCCATGCAGATGGCAGGCATGGATGTGCTGCGCGATTCCGACATGCAGGCAGCAACCATCGGCAAGCCTGTTGCCATCCGCCCCGACTGGAGCGATCTGAAACGCGGCGATCTCGTCTTCTGGCGCGGCCATGTTGCGATCGCCCAGGGAGAAATCGGCGGAGAGCAGCACCTCCTCCATGCCAACGGTCATACGATGGATGTTACCAGCGAACCGGCGGCAGCGGCCGTGCTGCGCATCGAACACCTTTACGAGAAACCGATTGGCGTTCGGCGCCCCGAATGTCTCGGCTTGGGGGGTCAGTAACCGAGCGAGCGGTCGACCACGTTTTCCAGCGGTTGACCCGATACATGCCTGTCGATCTGCCGCGCCACATAGCGGCCGAAAGCGCCCATGTCGGAAACCGCGGCCACATGCGGGGTAAGGACGGCGTTTTCAAAGCCCCATAGCGGACTTTCCGCCGGCAGGGGTTCCGTCTCGAATACGTCCAGTGAGACACCGCCCAGCGTTCCGTCTTCAAGGCAGCTGATGATATCGGCCTCCACCTGGCTGCCGCCGCGCCCCGCATTGATGAAGACCGGGCTCGCGATTTCGCTGTTGCGGCGCAGTTTCGAAAAGACACCCCGGTTGAAGATGCCGGTCGTTTCCTTTGTCAGCGGCAGAAGGCCGACCAGAAAGTCGGT
>JAGRLQ010000155.1 GCA_020441735.1 Nitratireductor sp. | reverse complement strand
CCCCCAGCCCGGCGCTTGCGCTTGGGCGCTCGCAGTTGGCAAAGCCAAATCTTTGGCTTTGCCTCATGACTGCGTCTGACCACTGCTCGCCCCGGTTGCGGAGATTTGTTGTATGCGGGGGCTCTTCAGCGCACCGTCCCGCCGCACCATCGAGTCCGCCCCCGGTTCCTTCAGGCAGCCGGTCCCTGACCCGGCATCCACCCGCAGAAAGAAACGGTTCTCAGGAAAGCCGTACCCTCTGCGGTGCCCTTCTTCCGATGGCCCCACAACAAGCGGGGGACGCTCCGCTGCTGTGAAACGAGCGAAGCGACGTGAAACACGGCAGGCATTTGCGAAGCAAGTGCCGAGAGTGCCACCTCCGGCACCCGGCAGCGAAACCGGACCGGCGTTTGTGTCGGTGACAGTGCGGCGAGCGTAAGAGAGGTTTGAGGGGTGGGGATAAGTTTTTGCAAAAGAAGCAACCAAACAGGTGAGCCGAACTTCGTATTCGAGAAGGTTGGCTTGCAGATTTCACCATGGTATCTGCCAAGCATGGAAGATACTCGCAAATCTGGTCAAAGAATTATTCTCACCGTTCATTGAATGGTGGGTTTGCGCTTGTTCCTATCGATGCAACCCGCCCCTGAGGCGGTTTTTCTTTGCTCCGTCTCCAGGGCGATCAGGAGACGAAAATGTCAGATCATGAATTGAAACAGGTCATCGAGGCAGCCGACCGGGCCATCACGGAGGAAGACTTCGACGGGCTGATGGAATTCTATGCGGAAGACGCAACGCTGGTTGTACGACCGGGGCTGTACGCCACAGGGAAAGAACAGATCCGCAAGGCATGCGAAGCCATCGCTACCCACTTCAAAAACCAGCTCAAGGTTCGCCAAGGCCGGATGCAGGTCATCGAGGGTGGCGACACTGCACTCGTGATCATGGAGACCATACTGGAAACCGGAGAGCGGGAAAGTCCCATCGTCAGGCGGGCAACCTATGTCTTCCGCAAATCGGACTCAGGCCGGTGGCTTTGCGCCGTGGACAACTCCTACGGAACGTCTTTGCTTGATGAGTAAAACCGAAAGATGGCTCAGCTCACTGCCTATGCCCGCTGAGAAGAAGACAAGTCTGGCCCTGTTACGTGATCATCCTTCGATCAGCTTGACCACCACCTGCCGCTCATGCGGGCGGTCGCGATGCTCGAACAGATAGATGCCCTGCCAGGTGCCGAGCGCCATGCGGCCATCGATGACAGGGATGGACAGCGAAACCGGCATCATCGCCGCCTTGATATGCGCCGGCATGTCGTCGGGGCCTTCCAGCGTGTGAACAAGATAGGCCATTGAGGGATCGTCGGAAGGCGGTACCAGGCGCGAAAAGAAGGCCGTCAGATCGCGCTGAACATCGGGATCGGCATTTTCCTGGATCAGCAGCGAACAGGAAGTGTGGCGCACAAACAGCGTCAGCAGGCCTTCCTGCATCCCGCTTTCGCGCAGAAAGCCTGCCACCTCGCCGGTGAACTCGTAAAGCCCCTGTCCGCGCGTTGCGATGGTGAGGATGCGATGCATGCAGCGGCCGGAGAATGCCGTCAGGAGAACATGCGTTCGCCCTGCTCCTTGATGACCTGCTTGGCCTTGGAGCGGGCAGCCTCGGCCGCCTGGTCTTCCGTGGGAAAGAGGTCGGCTCGGATCAGCCGGTGCGTCTTCATTTCGCCATCGACCTCCTTGCGGATATCCGCACACAACCGGTATTGCCCGCCATCTGCCATCGGTGCCGGGGTGATGACATAACCCTCATGCATCTCTGCGGCATGGGTGGAGGATGGTGCGTTGCCGCCGCCGAACAGTTTCTTCAGGAAAGACATGGTTCAGGCATACTCCGACAGGCTGATTTCAAAATCGGCGATGTTTGCTGGCTGAAGAGCCGCCTGCTTGTCCAGCATTTCCACCTCTGCGTAACCTTCCGCAGAAGGTCCGGCATGACACGTCACCGTCATCGCATCGGCATCGATTACCCACAGTTCCGAAATCCCGAACTCAGCATAAAGCTGCGCCTTGCGGCCAAGGTCGTAGGAAAGCGAGGAATCGGCAATCTCGATCGCCAGCAGGCAGGTTTCAGGTGAAAGCATCTCAAGTCCGCTTTCACGCGGATAGATGACGAAATCAGGCTCTGTGAAGGTGTTTTCGGATAACTTGAGAGTGGTTTCTTGTGTCATCAGAACAGAATCCGGCAAATTCCTTGCCAGATAAAGGTTCAGCCATGTTTTCAACCGCTCGTGACAGATGCCTTTTGGGCTCATGGGCACAATCTCCCCACCGATGAGTTCGAAGCGTTCATCGCGCCCGAGCACGCCTGTCTCCACCATCCGGATCACATCGCGGAGGGTGAAGGCGCGTCGTTCCAGCCCTTCAGCTGCGTGGGTAAGCGGCACATTCATGGGTTGCAGAGTAACACAGGCGAAAAAGCTGGCAAAGCGCGCATCAAGTGCTCCCGCCGCAGTGTTTCCTTCCCGTTATGGAGAATCCGTCAGCCTCCCCTGACCGGCTGCCGCAAAATTGTTTTCAGCTTTTCGGGCGGAACACGCTGCGGATCGGAAAGGTAGATCTCGTGATGCTTGCCGTTGAAGGTTTGCCCGCGCGCCGGCATCACATCGTGGTGCAGGCGATGGAGCACCGGCGCCTCGTCCGCGTACGAGCCGACATGCAGGATCTGAAGGCACCGCCCTTCCTCAAGCGTTTCCAGCCGCAGGCTGGCAGGCGGCTCGCCGAGCTTCTGCACAGCCTTCGAGATGGCCCGGTCGAGCAGTTCGATGGTGATCCATTCCGGTTGCAGGATCATCATCGTCCAGCGCCACTCTTCCCGTTTTCCATCGATGAAGGCCTCCATGTCGTCAGCCCACCACAACCCTTCGAGCGGCATGACGGCATAGTCACGCTGCAATTCCTTCTTCGACAGGAACTTCAACGGATAGCTGACCGAAAAAAGCCATTGCACGGCGTGCGCATATTCCGGTGCCTCGCCGGGGCTGCCCTGCCCGTCCACCATCAGATAGGTGAGCGGCGGAACTTCCACTTCGACCCAGTCTTTTTTCGCCGGTGAGTAGAGCGGCTTCAGCTCTTTCTTGAAATCGGTCTTTTGCATGGTCTCTGCCTCCTGGCTTGTGAGAAACCCGGCCAGCCAGCGTGCTTCCGCCCGCATCTGGCCAAGGGAATAGTCGAACATGGCCTCCACAAAATCCGGTAGCGGCTGCTGTTCTTCCCGGCGCGCGGCGACCTCCACAATCCGGGTTTCAAGCCGCTCCCTGCGATGGCAAAGCGCCTCACGTGCCGCTTCCGCGTCCGCAGCCGGCCAATTGGCCAACGCCGGCAGCAGGTTCGAAAACGCCGTCACCGGTTCCGCAAGAGCTTGCAGCACCTGGGTTTCCAGCATCGAACGTCCCTCGGGCGTGGCCGAATAAGTCTTGCGCGACTTGGATCCGCCCTCCTGCAGCGAAGCAACAAGGCCGCGTTTTTCCAGCTTCGACAGCACGAAGTAGAGCGAGGAGGTGCCGATATCGGCCCATTCCCGAACCCCGCGCTGCGACAGGATTTCTTCCAGCGCATAGCCGTGCCGGGGCATTTCAGCCACCAGCCCGAGCAGGATGAATTCCATGTCCGTCAGATGATGTGTTTTCATGTTATTCCAGTAGTGGAATACTAGCGCAAATGAAACACCTTGAAAAGGCTTTTCGACTATCGGGGAACATCGCAGCTTTCGGACGGCACGATGTCAAACGCAAAGGCCCGGCATGGAAACCGGGCCTCTGCATAATCGGGAATGCAGTGTGTTTACTGATCGAGAAAGCTTCTCAGTTTCCGTGACCGGCTCGGATGCTTCAGCTTGCGCAGCGCCTTGGCTTCGATCTGGCG
>JAGRLQ010000154.1 GCA_020441735.1 Nitratireductor sp. | reverse complement strand
CCTATGCGCCGCAGAATGAAAAGTCCCATGCAACCCCCAGTCCCGTTTGCCCGGTGCACCGGAAGTAAGCCGGCTGGCCGGACAAGGCGGGCCAGTTAGAAGAACGCCGTGCCCATCATGGGCACGGCGGCAAGCTTGATCAGGCAGAAAGGCCCAGCTTGTAAGCGTGGATTTCATAGGTTGGATGCATATCTGCACCCACCACGCCTTCTCGGAAGTGGCGGTAGAGCGAGCGCCAGTACGGCTGTATGGTAACGCCCTCATCCCACATGATCTTCTCAATCTTGGCCATGAGCTCGCGGCGCTTGTCCGCGTCAGCAATGGACAGTGCCTGGGTGACGAGATCATCGAACTCCTTGTTGGAGAAGCCCCACTCGTTCCAGGCCATGCCGGAGCGGTAGGCCAGCGCAAGAATCTGGATGCCCAGCGGACGCTGGTTCCAGTTCGTCGAACTGAACGGATACTTCACCCAATCGTTCCAGAAGGTCGATCCCGGCAGAATGGTGCGCTTGACCTTGATACCGGCTTCGCGCAATTGCGCGGCAACCGCATCGGTGGTGTTCTTGCGCCAGTCGTCGTCGATGGAAATGAGCTCGTGCTCGTAGTCTTCCATGCCGGCTTCCTTCATCAGCGCAAGCGCGCCTGCAGGATCATGCGGTGCCGGGCCAATATCGGCATATTCGGGGTGGATCGGGCAGACATGGTGGTTCTGAGCCACCGTACCAAGACCCGAATACCCCAGTTCCAGACACACCGAGTTATCGACCGCCATCGAAAGGGCCCGGCGTACACGGGCGTCAGCGTAAGGCTTTTTGCCATCAACTTCAGCCAGCTGGTTCGGGCGGATGACGATGGTCGCTGCCGTGACGGATTCCGACTTGGTCCAGCCAAGACCGTCGATGACGGTAACGAATTCGCCGACCGTCTCGTAAAGCATGTCGACTTCCTCGGCCTCGATCGCCGCCACCCAGGCGGATGGATCCTGGCCGTAGTCGATGTACTCGATGCGGTCGAGATACGGACCGCCATAGACGTCCGTGCCCCACCAGGTATGGTCGGCATTACGGACCAGGGCACATTTCACGCCAACTTCAAGATCCGTCAGCAGATACGGGCCGGTACCGACGGCGTTCTGGGTATCAGCCGGATCATAGGAGCTGTGCACAATGGCAGCCGGATAGTCGGCAGCGCCCGGAATGATGGTAATGTCAGGGCTCGGCAGTTTCAGCTTGACCGTATGATCGTCCACCACCTCGATGGCACCTGCAAGCGCCTTGCCGGTGCTCTCGTCAATCAGCGTCGCCACGCGTCCGGCCATCGAGTTGCCCTCGACGTCCTTCTCGCACCAGCGCTCGAAGTTGCGCGCCACATCGGCTGCAGTGAAGTCGTCGCCATTGTTCCACTTCACGCCCTTGCGCACATGCAGGACGTATTCAGTGGCGTCGTCGTTGATTTCCCAGCTGTCCAGCAGCATGCCGCGGAACGTACCGTCGGAGTTGTATTCGACGAGATATTCAAGGTGCCCGCGCGTCATGTTGGCAATCTGCGACCAGTCGGCGGTGCGCGTGTCTTTCAGTGCGCGCACTTCCATCTGAACCCGCAGCGTGCCACCACCCTGAATATGAGAGGCAGCTTCTGCGGGTGCCGTGAGCCCGATGGCTCCATAGGCAGCAGCAGACGTCAGCCCGAGCGCGGATGCGGTCGCGAGGAACTCGCGGCGGGACATCTTGCCCTCGCGGCATTCCTCTGCGAGCTGCGCCACCTTGGAATGCGCCGGCTTGCCGTTGATGGTATCGAAGTCTTTGGTCATCTTGTTTCCTCCCGATGACGTTAGGTGTTCCGTTTGACAGTTCAGGTCTGCTCCTCCCTGAACGATATCCACTTCCATTCTGCAGGACGTCACCGGTTTTGCGGCTTCCACCCTGCTTCACCTGCCAGCATATATCGCGAACTCACGCTGCGGCAAGGGAAACTGGACATGTCTGTCTGGACGGATGGCAACACATTGAAGCCGCGAGGTCAACAGCCATCCCCAAATTGTGACGCACAAACGGCGCAGCCGGCAAACAATCCGTCGCAAATTTGTCGGGTTCCGGGGAATTTCCCGCCGCCAGAGCATGCTTTTCCGGCCGGCGAGCAGCCTATTGCGGCTCGGTTGCCGCGAAGGAGGGCCGCTCGCTGAACCGCTTGAACCAGCGAGTCAGTTTTGGCCTGCCCCGCCGCCAATTGAGATCGGGATAACGAAAACCCAGATAGCCCAGTGCTGCCGCGACTGCGATCGAGCCCATGTTCGGTGTGCGTCCAAGGCTGCGGATCCACTGGTTCTCGAGCTGGTCGAGTGAGGCCATAACCTTGCCCATCTGACCGTCGCTCCAGGCTTTCCACTGAAATTCAGGCGGCCTGAGTGCGGTTTCATAGCGGTTGTTGACCGCCGCATCCATGATGGCATCGCCCAGCGCTTCCAGCGTCATGATCTCGAATCGCTTGGCACCGGAGCGCGGCATCAGCTTCTTGCCGTCGTGCAGCGTGTCCAGCCATGCGCAGATCACCCGGCTGTCAAACAGCACCTGACCATCCTCCAGCAGCATGGTGGGAATCTTGCCGACCGGGTTGGATTCGATAATCCGCATGTCCGGATCGACCACATTGGCGCTCGCATCCATGATTTCGATGCGATCGGTCAGATCGCGCTCATGGGCTACGATCAGGCATTTGCGAACGAACGGTGAAGCAGGCGAATACCATAATTTCATTGTCGGCCCTTTCGAAGAAACAAAGAAAGGGAACCTGCAACGATTCAGACCTGCCCTCAACCGGTAAATTTCCGAAATCCGAAAGGGAACCCACAAAAGGCTGCCCGCCCGAAGTTCGGGCGGAACCCGGTCATTGCTGTGTTGGGAGCAAGGAGCCGGGCCGTGCCTGCTGGTCCGCAAGCACGCTCGGGGTGGGGCCTTTTGTAGAGACCACACGCCCGAGGTTGCCGTGGGGGGCAACCATGCGCGCTTGCGGCCTGACCGGGTGGTGTGGGTAGGGGACCCCGGCCGCAGAGGAATCTAGCTGAAAATCTTTACGCAGCGGCAAATGGAACCGTTTCAATGTGAACCAAAAGGTTTACTTCGCGCTAACCACAAACGGGCTGCGGGCCGCGAACCGTCAGGTCCGGGTTTTGGCCCGGTTCCCGGCCTCACTTTCCCGGCATCAATTCCTCGGAATACCGGTACCCGCCAGCATGCCGCTGATCCGCGCCAGCGTTTGCGGTGTTTTGGCAAGCCGAAGGAAGGCTTCCCGCTCCCGCGCATACATTGCCTGCTCATCGAGCGCGCCGCTTTGCCCGTCCATGCCGCCCGTCACGATCCAGGCAATCTGCGAAGCGACCGTCAAATCATGGGGCATGAAATGCCCCTTCGCCCTGCCCTTTTCGAGAAACCCGACCATCGCTTCATAGACATCACTTCCGGCCAGCTCGAACTGCGGCCGCACGCGCGGCTTGTAATCACTGGCCATGGCATCGATTTCCGCAAGCCCCTCCGTTACCAGCCGGTCCCGGTTCATGACCTGACGGTCGCGCTGTGGCAAAAAATAGGTGAGTTCAGCGGCAAGATCGGGCGAGCTTGCCGTCTTGCCATAGCCGATCTGGTTGAAGGTGTTCCAGGCAGCCTTCTCCCAGTCGCCGGTTGCCTGATACCAGCGCCAGTAGGTTTCCTTTACCCCGCCGCCGCCCGGCACAACGCCAACCGCCGCCTCCACCAGGCCGAATACTGTATTGGCATGGGCAACCAGCCGGTCGCAATGAGCCAGCACCTCATAGCCGCCGCCCAGCGCCAGACCCGATGGCGCACCCACCACCGGCTTGTCCGAATAGAGCAGCGCTTCGACGGCAAGCTGGAAATCGTGCAGGAACCGGTCCATCCCCGTCCAGTCTTCCTGCTCGATAAACGCCTTGAAGCGCTCAAGATTGACGCCTGCCGAAAAGTGCTGGGCATCGTTGTGGATCAACACGCCACGGCTTTCGGTCTCCGCTGCCTGACGCACGATCTCCATCGACTTGTCGTCCAGCGCATTGGCCTTGGTGTGAAACTCAACCAGCAGCACATCTTCGCCGATGCGGAAACAGTCTGCCGAAGCATTGCCAAATTCCGGCGAAAGGGTCTGGCGCGTAAGGTGGAAGCGTACGACACCGTCCGGCAGACTGACCGGCTTGAAGCTGCCGCCCCAATGGCGCACCTCCAGTGCGTTGCCATGCACCCGATAAAACCGGCGATCCTCCGGCTGAACCGCTTCCGCCGCCTCACGCAAGAATTCCGGCACGTGCCAACCGTCGTCCTCCAGCCGCTCGACGAAGGCTTCCGCGCCGATCTCGTCGATCAGTTCGAACGGCCCCCTGATCCAGTTGTATCCAAGCTTCATCGCATCATCGATATCCTGGGGTGAGGACGTCACCTCCGGGATCAGGCTTGCCGAATAGGTCAGGATATGTGCCAGCACCCGCCAGGCGAATTCGCCGAGCGGGCCTTCATCGGCCAGCAATACACCGAGCCCGTCGCGCTCGGCCTGCATGGCCAATTCCGGCACTTCCTTCTTGCGCGCGCGCCAGCCGCCCGTCTTCAGGTCAAGGGCCTTTGCAGCACCATCGATCACCGCGTAAAAGCCGCCCTTGCCCTTGTTGCCGGTAAAGCCCTTTTCGATCTGCGCGTTGATCAGATCGTTCTCCGCTCCCACCTCGTGAAAGGCATCGCCCTGTGGCAGAATGGAGCGCAATGAGCGCACCACATCGGCCATCAGATCAACACCAATCAGATCGTAGAGGCCGAAGGCACCGGTTTTGGGAATACCCATCGGACGGCCGAAAATTGCGTCGGCATCCTCAATGTCGATGCCCAGTTCCATTGCCTCGTGGATTGCCGCTTGCATGGCGAAGACGCCGACCCGGTTGCCGAGAAAGCCCGGTGTGTCGGCGCAGCGCACCACGCCCTTGCCCAGCGCCTCGTCATTGTAGCGCGCCAGGATGTCAATCACTTCGTCTTCGGTTTCTTCGCCGCGCACCAGTTCAAGCAGCCGCATGTAGCGCACCGGATTGAAGAAGTGCGTGATGCAGAAGCGCTTGCGCAGCGCATCCGGCATGTCCTCCATCAGCAGCGCGATGGGAATGGTCGAAGTGTTGGAGGAAACCAGCGCACCTTCCATCAGATGTGGCAGCAGCGAGCGATAGAGATTGCGCTTGATGTCGAGCCGCTCGACGATCGCCTCGACGATCCAGTCGCAGTCTTTCACCTTTGCCAGATCGTCCTCGATATTGCCGATGGTAATGCGCTCGATGTTTTCAGGCTTCATCAGCAAGGGCGGATCGGACTTGGCAATGCGCTCCAGTGCTCCTTCAGTCACCGCATTTCGCCCGCCTTCCCTGGATGGGATATCGAGCAGCAGCACCGCATCACCGGCATTAGCGACCTGCGCTGCAATCCCCGACCCCATCGTGCCGGCGCCGATGACACATACCTTGCTGATTTGCTTCGTCACGTAACTTCCCCGGATGATTTGAAATCTGTGGAACTGCGCTCAGGCAGCGGCTTTTGCATCGAGCCCTGAAAGAAACCCGCGCAACAGCGCGTTGACCTCACGCGGCCGCTCCGTCGGCAGGGTGTGGCCGCTATCGGCAATCACATGGGTTTCGCTGCCGCCGATCAGGCCTGCTAGCGCCTTGCCCGCCTTGAGCGGCGTCATCTTGTCCTGACCTGCCAGAATGCACATTACAGGGCAGGACAGCGCTTTTGCGGCTTCCTCGCCGCCGGAATAGGCAGCGCAGGATTTCAGATCCGTGGCAAGCGCCGATCGATCGCCCATCTCCATGACGTGAATGCCGAAGTTGATGTGCGAGCCGCCGGGAACGGTGTTGTCATGCATGTGTGCATCGGCACCATGCGCCCAGTCGACCATGTTGGCATAGGCGCTTTCCGGCGCGCTTTCGGCTGCCTCAATCAGTTTGGGGTTGACCGGGATTGCTGCCGCCGAAGCAACAAAGACGATAGCCCGCACACGTTCCGGCGCCATCCGTGCCATTTCAAGCGCCATCAGGCCGCCCTGGCTGTGGCCCACTAGAACCGCTTGTTCCGCACCCAGTTCATTGAGCACATGCAAGGCCCATTCCGCCTGCGCCTCGACCCCCTCGATGGGCGCCCCTTTCGACAGGCCGTGCCCGGGCAGGTCGGCGGCAATGATGTTGTAACCGTCATAGGCGAGTGCGCGCGACTGTAGCACCCAGCTCAGATGGTTGAAGCCCGAACCATGCAGGAACATGACGAAAGGTCGGCCCGCCTCATGCGCCCTGCCCCCGGTCGAGAGATGAACCTCATTGCCGTCGACAGTGATCTTCATGGCCTGTCTCCCGCAACTTTCCGGGCGATCTTCAGTGCCCTGCCGAAATCGGCCGCAAGGTCATCGAAATTCTCAAGCCCGACCGAAAGCCGGATCATGTCGTCGGACAATCCTCCCGCCTTCATATCCTCTGCCGAGATGTGCGAATGGGTGGTCGAAGCCGGGTGAATGACCAGCGTCTTGGCATCGCCCACATTGGCAAGATGCGAGGCGACGTTGACGTTCTCTATAAAGGCAGCGCCCGCTGCCCGGCCGCCCTTGATGCCGAAGGCAATCACCGACCCGGCCCCTCTGGGCAACAAGCGTTTGGCAATTGCGTGGTCGGGATGATCCGGCAGGTCTGCGTGCTTCACCCAGCTTACCGCGTCGTGACCGGTGAGGAAGTCGAGCATCTTCGCTGTATTTTCCATGTGCCGCTCCATTCGAAGCGGCAGCGTCTCGATCCCCTGCAGAAGCTGGAAGGCGGCAAAGGGCGACATGGAAGGCCCGAAATTGTACATGGCCTCGGCGCGAATGCGCTGGGAAAGCGCGATCGGGCCGAACTCCTCCCAGAAGATGATGCCGTCGAGCGCATAGTGCGGCGCCGTCAGCGTCGGCCACTTGTCGTTGCCGTCAGCATCCTTCTGTCCCCAGTTGAAATTACCGCCATCGATGATCGCGCCGCCAATCGTCGTGCCATGCCCGCCCAGCCATTTGGTCACCGAATGGATGACAACGTTGACGCCGTGGTCGAGCGGCTTGAACAGATACGGTGTGCAGAAAGTTGCGTCCATGACCAGAGGAATGCCGGCTTCTTCGGCAATCTTCGCCACCGCCTCCACATCAAGCACGTCAAGTCCCGGGTTACCGATCATCTCGCAGAACAGGAACTTGGTGTTGGGTTGGATTGCTGCTTTCAGTCCGTCGAGGTCGCGGCCGTGGACGAAACTCGTCTCGACGCCAAAGCGCGGCATGGTGTTTTTCAGAAGGTTGATGTTGGCGCCGTAAAGCTGCGCGGTGGAAACGATGTGATCGCCGGCCGACACCAGCATCGTCGCCACACAGTGCAGCGCCGCCATGCCGGACGCTGTCGCCACACAGGCAGCCCCGCCCTCCATGGCCGCCAGCCGCTGTTCAAGCACTGCCACGGTCGGGTTGGAAATGCGGCTGTAGAGATGCCCCCCTTCTTCCATGTTGTAGAGAGCTGCTGCCTGACGCGCATCCTTGAATACATAGGACGTAGTCTGATGGATCGGCACGGCGCGCGAACCGTGCTCGCTGTCCGGCACATGGCCTGCATGCAGGGCAAGTGTTTCCAGTTTGTAGAAATCGGCCATGGGATATTCCGTCTCGCTATCGCATTCATTGTCAGCGTCGTGGTGCGGGAGTGTTAGGGAGCGCATTTCACTCCGTCAATCGCGAAGCACCGCCACAGGCTTGAAATCGGCTTGGCAAATCACAAAATATTCCACATTCGGAATCATAATTGATTTGCAGCTATTTCAAATGTCGTTAGCTTGACGACACCAAATCGGCACAATTCGCCCGCCTTTTGCCGCTTTTCCCCTTCTTTCAAGACAGATTTTGCCGCCAGCTTGGCGTTTGAAAGCGCAACTGCTTCGCGCTTTTTTCAAACGTGCCACGCGGTACTGACGGGCGTTTCAGCCCCGCGTAATGATGGTCCGGTGTCCTGCCCTGCGATACGGCATCCCCCGGAACGGACCATCTGCCAAGGCAACCAC
>JAGRLQ010000153.1 GCA_020441735.1 Nitratireductor sp. | reverse complement strand
CGGCAACGGCATCCAGATCGAATACAAGGTGATGCGGCATGCGGCGAACCTTGAAACCGTCAATACCTATGAAGGTACCCATGACGTGCACGCGCTAATTCTGGGTCGCGCACAGACCGGCATTCAGGCGTTCTTTTGAGGCAAACTGACATGGCTTTTACCAGGGAGGAAAAGCCATGCTGAAAACTATGCCGCTGCACGAAAAGTTCGGGGTCATCGTTCATGATGCCGATTTGCGGGAGGTGACGCGCGAACATTTATTCGGCGAAATCCGCCAGTTGTTCGAGGAGCACTCCGCGCTTCTCTTTCCCGCTCAGCAAATCAGCGATGAAGATCACACGCGATTGGCGGAGTTGTTCGGCCCGCTGGAAAACCGCGAGGCGATGGCATCGGGCCGCGATGTGCCGTTCGAGGTTTCGCCGGTTTCCAATGAAAAAGGCGACGGCTCGGTGACGGCTGCCGAAAGCCTGCACACGCTCAACCTTCAGGCCAACATGCTGTGGCATACGGACAGCACGTTTTTGCCTGTCCCCGCGCTGGTGAACCTGCTGACAGCAACAGTCGTTCCCTCACACGGCGGCGAAACGGAGCTTGCCTCGACCCGAGCAGGCTGGGCTGAGATGCCTCCGGCGATGCGTGACAAGTTGAAGGATGCCGTGATCTGGCACCGGCTTTCCCATTCCCGCAAGAAGATATCGCCTGAACTTGGCGCAATGCCGGTGATGAACCGCTGGCCGGACCGCCCCTGGAAGGCGATCTGGCCCAACCCTGTCACCGGGGAGGAGGCGCTCTACATCGCATCGCATTCCTTCGCCATCGAGGGCATGGGGCTTGAGGATGGTGAGACGCTGATCGACGAGGCGATTGCCTTTTGCACCCGGTCGGAAGCCGTCTATTCGCACAAATGGAATGTGGGCGACGTACTGATCTGGGATGAGCGGGCGGTTCTGCACCGCGGCCGCCCCTGGCCGTATGAAGAGCCGCGCACGCTCAGAAGCATCTGTTGTTCGGCGACGGAAGCAGATGGCGTTGCGGCTGTGCGCATCGTCTGACCACAGCATATCACGGAGAGTCGTTTCATGTTCACAATCCACCCAACGGCCCGGCTGCGCCCTTCACCATTCTACGAGGCGGTAGTGGCGGAAGGCATGACTGCTGCGTCGATCTACAACCGCATGATCCTGCCAACCTCGTTTGGCGATCCGGAAGCGGAATACTGGCGCATCATCAATGGCGTGTCGCAGTGGGATGTGGGTTGCGAGCGGCAGGTTCAGTTGAAGGGGCCGGATGCCGGCAGGCTGGCGCAAATCCTGTCGCCGCGCGATCTTTCCAAATGCAAGGTCGGGCAGGGCAAATACGTGCCGCTGTGCAATCACCGAGGGACGATCATCAACGATCCGATCCTGCTCAAGCTGGCGGATGATCTCTACTGGTTTTCGATTGCTGACAGCGATATCTGGATCTGGGCCAAGGCGATAGCTGCCGAGCGCGGCCTCGATGTCGAAATCAGCGAACCGGATGTCTCTCCCATGGCAATCCAGGGACCGAAAGGCGAGGATGTCGTCGCATCGGTTTGCGGCGACTGGGTGCGGGAGGTCCGGTATTTCTGGTTCAGGGAAACCGAGATCGAAGGGATTCCTGTCGCCGTGCAGCGCTCGGGATGGTCGAAACAGGGTGGTTTCGAGGTCTATCTTCGCGATGGATCGAAGGGCACACAACTGTGGAACATCTTCAAGGAAGCGGGCAAACCGTTCGGTATCGGCCCAGGGGCTCCGACGACCTCGGAGCGCACTGAAAGCGGGCTGGTGTCCGTCGGTGGCGACACCGATGACGAGACCAATCCCTTCGAAGTTCGGCTGGAAAAATACGTTGATCTTGATGTGCCCGACGATGTGGTCGGGATTTCAGCCCTGCGCGAGATCAAGCGCAGCGGGCCGAAACGCCATCAACTCGGAATGATCCTGGAAGGAGATGCGCCGGCGCCGCTCGGTTTTGCCTGGGAAGAGATTCGCGCGGGCGGCAAAAAGATTGGCGGCATGACCAACTGCGTATGGTCCCGCCGGATGAACGCAAACATCGGCTATGCGCTGGTCAGCGTAGAGGCAACGCCTGGCGATAATGTTGAAGTCATGCGCGATACGGGCGTTACAGCCGCAAAACTGGTGGAACTGCCGTTTCTGTAGAAGGTTCTCTCTAATTTACAGTGGTTTGCTGTTTCGGGCCGTCATGCATGCGTCCATTTGGCATTTGCGCGGGCGATCAAATGGCTTACATGAAACCGGTGAGGGATTGACCAGCAATTGCCGATCAGGTTTGCTGGCCGCGGGAGCTGTATTGCTGAAGCATGGCCAAGATTGACCATCAGGAACGACTGGATATCCACAATTCCGATATTCCGGAACTGTGCCGATCGTGTGAAGCCCGGCACAAGGGTATCTGCGGCGCGCTTTCCGCACAGCAACTGACTGCGCTCAGCAAGAAGACCTTCAAGAAAAACCACCGCGCCGAAACCGAGCTGGTCGCCAGCGACAAGGACATCAACACCTATTCGAATATCCTTCGCGGCGTGGTCAAGCTGACCAAGCTGATGGCCGACGGGCGCCAGCAGATCGTCGGGCTGCAGTTTGCTCCCGATTTCCTCGGGCGGCCCTTCAAGCGGCAATCAGGTGTTATTGCGGAGGCTGCCACCGACGTCTTTGTTTGCTCCTTCCCGGCACAGGTGCTGGACGAGATGATCGCCGAGTCGCCGGAGCTTGAACACAAGCTTCACGAGCAGGCGCTGGAGGAACTGGATGAAGCCCGCGACTGGATGCTGACACTCGGGCGCAAGACTGCCAGCGAGAAGGTGGCAAGCTTCCTGCTGATGATTGCCAATCACATCGATCCGGAAGCGCTCGACAATGACGAGACCATCCGGTTTGAATTGCCATTGAAGCGCTCGGACATTGCCGATTTTCTTGGGCTGACGATTGAAACCGTCAGCCGCCAGATCACCAAGTTGCGGCAGATGGGTGTTATTGAGATCGAGAACAATCGCACAGTGATTGTTTCTGATCTTTACCGGCTGGAAGAAGCTGCAGAAACGCAGCGCTGAGCTTGCTTTTTCCCCGACCGCAAGGGCCCGGTCAAACCGCCCTGGAATACTGAAACGAGGACTCGCGCATATGGGCATCGAACCAGGACGCGACGATGCGTGCGAAGGGTCGGGCCTGCGGCAGAATGCGGAAGGCCTCATCACCGGCTTCGCAAAGACCATCTTCATCATTGCGAGCGATCAGCCGGGCTTCCTCCGCCAGGCTCTGGCCCAGACCGCCGAATTGTTCGGCCAACTGCTCGAAGCGGAATTCGAAGTCGCACATCAGCCGCTCGATGACATGGGCGCGAAGCAGGTCATCCGCGGTGAAGCGGTATCCCTTTGCGACGGCCAACTTGTCATTGTCGACGCTGGTGCGGTACTGGCCGGTCGGCACCAGGTTCTGGAGATAGCCTGACGGGGACCGCCCGATGGCCGAAGCGCCGAGGGGAATCATGGTTTCGCAGCGATCCGTCGTATAGCCTTGGAAGTTTCGACCCAGCGTTCCTGCCTGCGCGGCGCGTGCCAGACTGTCGTCCGGCCTGGCGAAGTGGTCGATGCCGATCTTCACATAGCCAGCCTCCACCAGCAGGGCTTCCGCCCTTTGCGCCTGCCGGAAGCGCTCCAGCGGGCCGGGAAGGTCGTCTTCCCGAATCAGCGTCTGGTGCTTCTTCATCCACGGCACATGGGCATAGCCGAACAGGGCAACCCGCTCGGGGGACAGGCTAATGACGCAGGCGATGGTGTTTTCCAGCCGCTCCATGGTCTGCATCGGTAAGCCGTAGAGGGCGTCGATGTTGACCGACTCGATTCCGAGGGAGCGAACGGCAAGCAACAGGTCGCGCGTCTGTTCGAAGCTCTGTGGCCGGTTGATCACCTGCTGAACCACGGGGTCGAAATCCTGCACGCCGATCGATGCCCGCGTGACGCCTAGGCGTTTCATGCCTGAAAGCAGATCCTCGCCATGGTCGTTGGGATCGATCTCAATGCTGATCTCGGTCTTGCCGTCGATGGCAAAAGCCGCCTCCAGCGTTTCGGCAATGCGTGCGAAATCCTCATGCTTCAGCAGGCTTGGCGAGCCGCCGCCGAGATGAAGATGCTCTAGGGCCGGTTTCTGCGAAAGCCTGTTCCGGTAGAGGCCGATTTCGTTGACAAGACTGCCGACATAGGCAGCAACAGGATCATAGCGCTGCGTCTGCTTGGTGTGGCAGGCACAGAACCAGCACAGCCTGTCGCAGAAGGGGATGTGCATGTAGGCGGAAATCCGCTCGCCATTGGTTGCGGCGGCGACTGTCTCTGGCAGGATGGCCTCGCCGAGGCCCTGCTGGAAATGCGGCGCCGTCGGATACGAGGTGTATCGGGGAACCGGCCTGGCGTATTTCTTCAGGATTTCTTCCGGATCAGGCATTGGCTGCCGCCCCGCCCGTCAGGTTCCTGCGAACGGTGGGGACCACATGCTCCCATTCGAAGGCGACATGGCGCCGCACGCCCTCGAAGAATCCGCGCAACATGTAGGCAAGCGCCTCGACGTTGGAATGTTTTGGATCCTGGGCAAATTCGATCAGCGCATCCTGCACCTCAAAGGCGAAGCTCTCGTCCTCCCAGTGCTCGGCATGCAGCCGCTGGATCGTCTTGCAGGTCTCCTCGTCGGGCTTGCTTTCGTCGATCAGCAGCGGGAAAAGTGATTTTTCCTCAAATTCGTGGGACTGTTTCACCGTCGGGTAGATCGAGCCGGCCACTTCGATGCACTGCTGGCATTCGAGATTCTCCGGCAATTGGTCGGCGATCTGTTCCAGCGCATCGCACAGATCAAGACAGGCTCGAAGATGCTTGCCGAGCTGAATCAGCAATGGCGGTTCTCCATTCGGAGTGACAAGGGAAACGGGTTTTGCTCCTGGCGCCATCCTCAACTCCGCCATTGAAAATAAGACTTATGTAGCTGTCCACAGCTCTCTGGCATTGATCCAGATCAAAGCAGATTTTTGCTGATATAGTGATTAAGGTGCGGGGCGCTGGGGTTTAGTGCGCCAACATGTTTATTTGACCGTAAGAAGGGCTTGGACAGATGAAATACCTTCCTGAAGCGGTTGTGGTCCTGCTCGCAGCATTCGTTGCGTTCCTTGCCGCAGCCTTCTCGCAGGACAGCCTGTTCCAGCAGCACATCGGCATTGTATCCGCCGTGCTGCTTTTGGGTTCACTCCTGCTGTTCCGTCGCGTTCAGTTTGCCGGCTCCGGCGCTGAGGTGGCTGAAGATACATCCGGCTACATGGACGGGGTCATCCGTTATGGCGCCATCGCAACCGCCTTCTGGGGCGTTGTCGGTTTTCTGGTCGGCGTCGTCGTTGCCGCTCAGCTGGCGTTTCCGGATCTCAATATCGAGCCCTGGTTGAACTTTGGCCGCACCCGGCCGCTTCACACTTCGGCGGTTATCTTCGCTTTTGGCGGTAACGCGCTGATTGCGACCTCGTTTTATGTGGTGCAGCGCACATCCCGGGCGCGCCTGTTCGGCGGCAATCTGGCCTGGTTTGTCTTCTGGGGTTACCAGCTCTTCATCGTCATGGCGGCAACGGGCTACCTTCTGGGAATTACCCAGGGCCGCGAATACGCCGAGCCTGAATGGTATGTCGATCTGTGGCTCACCGTTGTGTGGGTGGCCTATCTGCTCGTCTTCCTCGGCACGATCGTGAAACGCAGGGAGTCGCATATTTATGTGGCGAACTGGTTCTTCCTGTCGTTCATCGTCACGATCGCGATGCTGCATCTGGTCAACAACATGGCCATTCCGGTGTCGTTCCTCGGTGTGAAGAGCTACTCGGCCTTCGCCGGTGTCCAGGATGCGCTGACGCAATGGTGGTATGGTCACAACGCGGTGGGCTTCTTCCTGACAGCCGGCTTCCTTGGCATGATGTACTACTTCGTGCCGAAGCAGGCCGGACGCCCGGTCTATTCCTACCGGTTGTCGATCGTTCACTTCTGGGGCCTGATCTTCCTCTACATCTGGGCTGGCCCACACCACCTGCACTACACCGCGCTGC
>JAGRLQ010000152.1:1515-6311 GCA_020441735.1 Nitratireductor sp. | reverse complement strand
AAACTCTATTCGGCATCCGTCGATGGCACCATCCGGCTTTGGAACCTGGCCGAAAGAAGCGAAGAACGGATTCTCGTGCAGAACGGGTTTGGCATCAACGTGATTGCGCTCGGCGAACATGACGGGAATGGCGAGGCGCATTGGCTTGCCTATGGCACCGTCGACGGTATTACGCGCATCATTGACATAAACTCGGCAGATGTACTGCACGACTTCACGCTCGACCGCAGACCCATCCTCTCAATGGCATTCGATCCGTCAGCCGGGCGGCTCGCTACCGGTGACGGACATGGCTACATCACCGTCTTCAATACGCAAAGCTGGACGATCGAGCGGGACTTCCGCGCTGCCCTGAAAGGTCCGATCTGGGCGCTCGCCTTTTCCGGTGACGGTGCCAGCATTCTGGCAGGCGGGATCGAGAACATCGTTTACGCATGGCCCATCGAGAATCTGGCAGAATACGAGCCGATGGCGACCAGCACGCCGAGTTTCCTGCGGGCGCCGGAAGACATGAGCAATGGCGAACGCCAGTTCGCGCGCAAGTGCTCGATCTGCCATTCCCTGACAGGCGGCAGCGCGCGAAAGGCGGGCCCGAGCCTGCATCAGCTCTTCGGCAGGAAAGCGGGCACACTGCCCGGCTACAATTACTCCGATACCCTTGTGAACTCGAAAGTGGTATGGAACGAAACCACCGTTGATCTGCTGTTTGCGGAAGGGCCGGACGAGTACATTCCGGGAAGCAAGATGCCCATGCAACGCATCACGGGACCGGAAGATCGCCAGGACCTTGTCGAATTTCTGAAGGAAGCAACCAAATGATCCGGGAGAGATTGCCATGAAAGCCATGCTGTTTGCCTTTGTCGCCATTGCCGTCATAGCCGTGGGTGCAAACCTCGCACTCGATGAGGTTGGCTTTACAAGCGCCGACAACAACACCGGCACCGCTGTTCGCCTGGACAACTGACCGGAATCCAGTGAACGGAGATTCCGGCTTGAAACCTGTTACCCGCCGCAAATTTATTGCCAGCACCGGAGCTGGGCTTCTGCTGCCAGCCTTGCCGCGGCTGGCATGCGCACAGGATATAGCCATCGAGGCCAAAGCGGCGGCAGTACAGCTTGTCCCCCCGGAATACGGCAAGACAGATGTCTGGGCCTATGACGGATCGGTTCCAGGCACTTCCTTGCGGCTGCGGCAGGGAGAGCGCTTGCGTCGCACTTTCATCAACCAGCTCGATCAACCGAGCACCATTCACTGGCATGGAATCCGGCTGGAAAACGCAATGGATGGAGCCGCAGGCTTTACCCAGGAAGCGGTACCGCCGGGGGGGCGCTTTCTCTACGACTTCATCGCAAAGGACGCAGGAACCTACTGGTACCATCCTCATCGCAATACCCTGGAACAGGTCTCGCGCGGCCTTGCCGGTCCGCTCATTGTCGAGGAGACGGAAGCACCGGATGTCGATGACGATCTGACGCTGCTGATCCAGGACTGGCGGCTCGATCCCGATGCGCAAATCGTTTCGGACTTCGCCAACTTGCATGACATGGCCCATGCCGGCCGCATCGGAAACCATCTGACCGTTAATGGCGACCAGGCCTGGGTCAGAACCGCGCAAACGGGACAGCGTTTGCGCCTGCGTATCATCAACACCGCTTCCGACCGCATATTGCGTCTGGGGGGAGAGGGTCTTGCCGGCTACGTCATGGCGCTCGACGGCATGCCGCTCCGCCAACCGGAAGCTTTCAGGGAAATCGTGCTGGCGCCGGCCCAGCGCGCCGACATCTTTGCCGATATTGCAGCACAACCGGGAGAAACCGCGCATCTGACATCCATCGAACGTCAGGGAACCTTTTCTCTTGCTGCTTTCCCCGTAAAGGGTAGCACCGCGAAAATCGCGCGATCCGCACCCGGTCCCTTGCCGCCCAATCCAGTTGCCACCCCACGGCTGGAAGAAGCCCGCAAGCTTGAACTGGTGATGGAGGGTGGCGCGATGGGCCAAATGGCATCCGCCCGAATGGCAGATGGCAAGACCCGTTCCATGCGCGAACTGATCGATCAGGGTATGATCTGGGCTCTGAACGGCACCGCCGGCATGACGGATCAGCCGCTGGCCGATTTGGGTCTGGGAGAGAATGTCCGGGTCCGTCTCGTCAACCGCACGGCATGGCCACATGCAATGCATTTGCATGGCCATCACTTTCAGGAAATTTCAGATGGAACCCTCGGTCCGCTCCGCGACACGATTTTGATGATGCCGAGGGAGGAACGCGAAATCGGCTTCGTTGCCGACAATCCGGGAAGGTGGATGTTCCATTGCCACATGCTTTCGCACCAAGCCGCGGGCATGATGAGTTGGGTAAACGTAACTAGCTGAAAGAATTATATTTTCTTTCCACTGTGAGTAAGCCCTCATTATCACCCAATTGCCGCACGGCATTTACTTTCCAGGAAAAAATACCGTACCTGCGCGTCAGCAAATTTGCGCTGCGTCCATAGCCTGCCGGTGCAGAAAGCCTGTTGCTTTTATCTTCCGATTGGGCTTTTCTTTCGACCAATGTTGCAAGACAAACGTCGCAACCCGCCGCCTTTCCGGGCGGTGCGTAACAATCAAAAAGTAACCTTTACTGGGAGATACAACCAACATGACCAAGATCAAGACACTGCTTGCCACGACCATTCTCGCTACGGGATTGGCAACCGGCGCAAGCGCAAAAACGCTTGTCTATTGCTCTGAAGGTTCACCAGAGGGCTTCGACCCTGCGCTTTATACCGCCGGCACGACTTTCGATGCTTCCTCCAAGACGGTCTACAACCGCCTTGTTGAATTCAAGCGCGGAACGACGGAAGTCATTCCCGGCCTCGCCGAGAGCTGGTCGGTTTCCGATGACGGAACCGAATACACTTTCAAGATTCGCGCCGGCGCGAAGTTTCATACCACGGACTTCTTCACCCCGTCCCGCGACGCCAATGCCGATGACGTGATCTTCTCCTTCGAGCGGCAGATGGACACCGCAAACCCGTTCAACGCCTATGTCGATGGCGCAAGCTGGGAATACTTCAACGGCATGTCCATGCCGGACCTGATCAAGTCGATCGAAAAAGTCGACGACATGACGGTGAAGTTCGTGCTCAACCGTCCGGAAGCACCGTTCGTTGCCAACCTGGCCATGGACTTCGCTTCCATCGTGTCGAAGGAATATGCCGACAAACTGGCTGCCTCCGGCGCAACTTCCGACCTCAACCAGAAGCCGGTGGGCACCGGTCCGTTCCAGTTCGTCGCCTATCAGCCTGACGCCGTAATCCGATACAAGGCCCACGCTGACTACTGGGGCGGCAAGCAGCCGATCGANNCGACGATCTGGTCTTCGCCATCACCACCGACGCCTCCGTGCGCCAGCAGAAGCTGACCGGCGGTGAATGCCATGTCATGCCGTACCCGAACCCGGCCGACATCGAAGGGCTGAAAGCCAATGGCGACCTGCAGATGATGGAGCAGCAGGGCCTCAACGTTGGCTATCTTGCCTACAACACCAAGGTGGCTCCCTTCGACAACGCCAAGGTGCGCAAGGCACTGAACATGGCGATCAACAAGCAGGCAATCCTCGATGCCGTGTTCCAGGGCGCCGGCCAGGCAGCCAAGAACCCGATCCCGCCGACCATGTGGTCGTATAATGACGCCGTCGCCGACGATCCGTATGATCCCGACGGTGCCAAGGCGATGCTCGAGGAAGCAGGCGTTAGCGGTCTTTCGATGAAAGTATGGGCGATGCCGGTGCAGCGTCCTTACAACCCGAACGCCCGCCGTATGGCCGAACTCATCCAGGAAGACTTCGCCAAGATCGGCGTGACCGTGGAAATCGTCTCCTATGAGTGGGGCGAGTATCTGCAGCGCTCGAAAGCCGAAGACCGCGACGGCGCTGTTCTGCTCGGCTGGACCGGCGACAATGGCGACCCGGACAACTTCCTCGCCGTTCTGCTCGGCTGTGACGCCGTTGGCGGCTCGAACCGCGCTCAGTGGTGCAACGAGGAGTTCGATGGCCTGGTCAAGAAAGCCAAAGCAGGCTCACAGGAAGAGCGCACCAAGCTCTATGAAGAGGCACAGGTCGTCTTCAAGCGCGAAGCACCATGGGCCACCATCGCCCACTCGGTCGTCTTCATGCCGATGAGCAAGAAGGTCTCTGGCTACGTCATGGACCCGCTTGGCGGCCACTGGTTCGACGGCGTTGATCTCGCCGAGTAACCGGCAATCCTGAAACCCTTTGATCGGGGCGGAAGCAATTCCGCCCCGGTCTGCAATTCCGGCATGCCTCCCGTTACGAGCCGTGCCGGAAACGGGGGCGAAATTACCTCATGCTTCGTTTCTTGCTCTACCGGCTGGCGGTGTTGATCCCCACATTCATCGGGGTGTCGCTGGTAGCATTTGCATTCATACGGCTGATCCCGGGAGATCCGATCCTGCTGCTCGCAGGCGAGCGCGGAATGTCCGAGGAGCGCTACACGGAACTTCAAGCCCTCTATGGCTTCAACAAACCGATTGCCGTTCAATACTTCAACTATCTCACCGACATCCTGTCGGGCGACTTCGGCACATCGACCGTCACCAAGCGGCCGGTTCTCGAGGAATTTCTGACGCGGCTGCCGGCGACCATCGAGCTGTCTCTATGTGCCATCATCCTTGCCACGGCAATCGGCATTCCCGCCGGCATCATCGCCGCGGTAAAGCGCGGTTCCTGGCTCGACCAGTCCATCATGGGAGCAGCCCTGGTCGGTTATTCGATGCCGATCTTCTGGTGGG
>JAGRLQ010000152.1:0-1510 GCA_020441735.1 Nitratireductor sp. | reverse complement strand
GGGGCCTGCTGCTCATCATCTTCTTTTCCGGCATCATGCAGCTTACCCCGGTTTCCGGGCGTATATCGCTGATCTATTTCTTCGAGCCGGTGACCGGTCTGATGTTGATCGACAGCCTGCTGTCAGGTCAGAAGGGCGCCTTCACGTCCGCTGCAAGTCACCTGGTATTGCCTACCGTTGTGCTGGCAACCATTCCGCTGGCCGTCATTGCGCGTCAGACCCGGTCGGCCATGCTGGAGGTTCTCGGCGAGGATTATGTCAGAACCGCCCATTCAAAGGGGCTTTCACCTTACCGGGTGATCGGCCTTCATGCGCTTCGCAACGCGCTGATCCCGGTCGTCACCACAATCGGGCTTCAGGTTGGTGTGCTGCTGGCGGGCGCCATCCTGACGGAAACAATTTTCTCCTGGCCCGGGATCGGCAAGTGGATGCTCGATTCCGTCTCCAAGCGGGACTACTCCGTCGTCCAGGGTGGCCTTCTCCTGATCGCCGCCATCATCATGCTGGTCAATCTGCTGGTTGATGTCCTCTACGGGCTGATCAATCCGAGAATACGGCGATGAGGGTGTAGCGATGGCAACGACAAACAACAAGACCGCCACCCCATCGGCCACCGCAGGATCTGTTAACGCCGGTTCCATGCGCCGGGCCATGCTGCGGGAGTTCTGGTTTTATTTTTCACAGAACAAGGGCGCTGTTATCGGCCTGGTTGTGTTTTCAGTGATTGTGCTGATAGCACTGGCTGCTCCCCTCATTGCGCCTCACAGTCCGACCCTGCAGAATCGTGGAGCCTTTCTGCTGCCGCCATTCTGGCAGGAAGGCGGCTCGATCACCTATCCTCTGGGTACCGACCCGGTCGGCCGCGATATCCTTTCAAGGCTTATCTACGGTGCACGCTTCTCGCTCTTCATCGGCCTGGTTGTGGTGACCCTGTCGATGTCGGTTGGCGTTCTCGTCGGTCTGATCGCCGGCTTTTTCCGAGGCTGGATCGACACCGTCATCATGCGGTTGATGGATGTCATTCTCGCCTTCCCTTCCCTTCTGCTTGCCCTGGTGCTGGTGGCCATTCTGGGCCCCGGGCTGGTCAATGCAATGATCGCCATTGCACTGATCCTGCAGCCCCACTATGTGCGCCTGACCCGGGCAGCGGTGCTGAGCGAGCGCGAGCGGGAATACGTCATTTCCTCGCGGGTCGCAGGCGCCGGGATCGCCCGGCTGATGTTCATCACCATCCTGCCCAACTGCCTGGCGCCGCTCATCGTGCAGGCCACCTTGTCCTTTTCCAGCGCCATTCTGGATGCGGCGGCACTCGGCTTCCTCGGCATGGGCGCCCAACCGCCAACACCCGAATGGGGCACCATGCTGGCAGAAGCGCGCGAATTCATCCTTCGCGCCTGGTGGGTGGTGACGTTCCCGGGGCTGGCCATTCTCGTGACCGTGCTTGCCATCAATCTGATGGGCGACGGGCTGCGCGACGCCCTCGACCCCAAGCTGAAGCAGAGTTGAGCCA
>JAGRLQ010000417.1 GCA_020441735.1 Nitratireductor sp. | reverse complement strand
ATCATAATCCTTGTGTCGGGGGTTCGAATCCCTCCTCCGCTACCAAAATCCCGAAATTTCGTTTCTCATCTGCTGCGCGATTGATGCCTTATCGTTCATGGTCCGGCACCTGCGTGAGCCTCCCGGAATTCTTAAGATTCCCCTTACGTAAGCTGCTTCCGTTAGGTGACGGTGTAAACGCTGTTTTAAACAACGTGTGTTAGAAATCGCCGAATGGCAGGAAACATACGAATAGCGGGCGGCGGGTTTTTCGGAAGCGCAATGTTCAGAAAGCTGCGGTCATTTCTTGCCGATGTCAGCGGCAATTTCGCCTTAACCGTTGCCGTTGCAGCACCTGCCGTTGTCGGCATGGCAGGTCTTGCTGTCGATTACACGACCCTGTTCAAGCACCGCCAGTCACTTCAGGAAGTTGCCGACAGTGCCGCCTTGGCTGCCACACGCGAGTTGATGATCGCCGGCACCGGAGAATCACAGATACAATCGGTTGCCGAGTCTTATGCCGAAGCGCATCTGCCCGATCTGTCGGCAGACGGTTCATTGAAGGTTACCACCAAGGTCAACAAAAAAACCAACAAGGTCACGGTCGATCTCGCCTATACTTGGCATCCGATGTTTGCGCATTTCTTTGATCAGTCGGCGGCACCGATCATGTCGCAGGCTGTTGCCAAGCTTGCCGGTAGTGGCCTGACCTGCGTTATTGGCATGATGGAACCGCAGATACTGGCGAAAGCCAGCATCCATCTCGATCACAAAGCGAAAATCGTGGCCGACGGATGTAGCGTCCACTCCAATTCTCATGACACGTTCGGATTGCGGGTGGATTCGGCTGCTTCCATCAGCGCGGAATCGGTTTGTTCGGCGGGGGGATATCTGAAGTCGTTCGATGCGGAGATCAGCCCGGCGCCGCTTAGCGATTGTCCGAAGATTCAGGATCCGCTGGCCAAACGAAAAGCGCCCCAGGTGAAGGACTGCCGGGCCGAGGAACTGGTTATCGACAAAAACACGACCCTGAAGCCCGGAACCTATTGCGGTGGCATCACTATCAAGGGAAATGCGCGGGTCACGCTCGACGATGGTATTTTCGTCATCAAGGACGGCCCGCTCATCGTAACCGATCAGGCAAACCTGACGGGCAAGAAGGCGAGTTTTTTCCTTACCGGTGAGGATTCGATATTCGAGTTTCATGCCGGCACGACGATCAGTCTGTCAGCAATGGAGACCGGCAAGCTCGCCGGGCTGCTGTTTTATGAAGACCGCAATGTGCCCCACAGCTTCAACTTTAATCCGTTCTTGCCGCAACTGACGCCGGATGATGTCCGCATACACAAGATTTCCAGCAACAATGCGCGCAATCTGATCGGTACACTCTACCTGAAGAACAGCGTTTTGCTGATCAATGCCGAAGCGCCGGTCGCTGATGCTTCGGCCTATACCGCACTGATTGTCGGGCGGCTTTGGCTTCAGGAAGGCCCAACCTTGCACCTCAATGCCGATTATACGGAAACCGAAGTGCCGGTTCCCGACGGGTTGATCGGCAGGGCGCCGGTTCTGGTCAAGTAGAGTTCATTTCTTTCAAACCGTGCAGATCATGCAAAGGCCGGCGGATGCGACCCCGCCATGCTTGCGCAATGTCGGCAGGTGATTTAAGCGGTGCGGCAGTTTCTGGAAGCTCAGGCTTCCCTTTCATTCGCATGCGGGAAACCACCATGAGCAGCACGATTATTGCGCCTTCGATCTTGTCGTCCGATTTCTCGCGCCTTGGTGCCGAGATCGAGGATGTGGTGG
>JAGRLQ010000151.1:3653-7579 GCA_020441735.1 Nitratireductor sp. | reverse complement strand
TCGGGATCCATCGGGCAGGTGTATTTCGTGCCCTTGGCAGCCGCCGTTTTCTTCTTCGCCTTGTTGCCGGAAAGATAGAAATAGGGATCGGCCTCGAACCGGTCGTGGCATTTCGGGTTGCAGAAGTGGAATTCGTCGCCCTTGTATTTCAGTGACGGCTTTCCCTTGCCGAGCGTCACCGTCATGCCGCAGACGACATCCTTGACGGTACCGTAGACCGGCACGGTCGCCGATTCGAGGATTTCAGCCGGGCTTGGCGCAGCCTTGGCCGCCTCTTCCTTGTGCCCGCCGCAGCAGCTTCCCGCCGCCTTGCCCTGCGCATCATGATGGGCGTGCGAATGTTCCATGATGAATTTCCGTTTCTATCGGGTGTTCGCCCGACAGATAGGCCTTCCAGTCACTGGAAGGTCAAGGCCTTTGCACGGACGGCATCAACCCAACACGGAAAAGCTCGATTCCTCGTTGATCGGACGTTTGCGGGAATAGAACCCCGCATCGGTCTCAAGCCCGAGATAGGGCAATGTGAACGTCATCGGGTTCGTGTCATGGTCGTTGCCATTCTCGCAATAGTCGATGAGCGACGCCATCAGCTTGCCGGCGATCGGCGCGTTCTTGTACTGGTTGCCGCTGGTGCCGCAGGCCATGTAGAAGCCCGGCAGGGACGACTTGTCGTAGATCGGAATCCAGTCGGTCGAGGCGTCGTAGAGATCGACCACGCCACGGGTTTTCGACGGAATGCCGAGCGTCGGCACCCGCTGGGCATAGCGCATTGCCTGCGTCGTCCACTGGTCGGTGAAATTGCGGTCGTAGTCGGTATCGCTGTCGACCCAGTAATGGGGGTCGCATTCGGGGTCTTCCGAACCGACAAGAATGTTGTTGCCGTGTTCCGGGCGGCTGTAACAGGCGATATCGCTGTCGGAAACGATCATGCCGTCGGTCTCGAAGTTGAAACCTTCGGGCGACGGCACATGCACCACTTCCTGGCGCAACGGCCGCGTCTCGATGGTCATGTCGTCCGTGACGCCTGCCATGCGGTTGATGATCGAGGAGCCGGGTCCGGCCACGTTGATCACCACCGGCGCATGAATTTCCTCGCCGGTATCGAGCTTGACGCCCTTTACCTTGCCGCCTTCCTGCAGGATTTCCGTGACGGTGACACCAAGGCGGAATTCCGCGCCATGCTGCCTTGCCGCATCGGCGAGATTCTGGCTCGACAGCGCCGGATCGGTCACATAGCCGGCATTGGGCCAGAACACGCCGCCGCGCAAATGCCCGCCATTGGACTTGCCGAAGTCGGGATCCTTCATCGCCTTCGGTGGCGTATAGCTTTCAAGCGAGAAGATCGGCAGGCGCTTCATCACCTCTTCGGCGCTCCAGTCCTCGAACGGACAGTTGAGTTTGCCTGAGTTCTCCTTGTGCTTTTCCAGATAGCCGTTGGCTTCGGTCTTCATCACCACGCAGCCGGTCTCCCGGAAATTCGCGAGATCGGCATCCTTGCCGAGCCCCAGATAATCGGCCCAGTCGCGCCAGTAGTGATAGCCCTCCCAGGCAAAGGCCGTGCCGTCGAAAGTTGAATAATGCATTCGGATGATGGCGCAGGAACCCGCCGTCGAACCATGGCCAATCTGCCGGTTACGGTCGAGGGAAAGGGTTTTCCAGCCTGCCTTGGCAAGCTCATAGGCTGTGGCGGTGCCGATGACGCCGGTACCGATAATGATGGCGTCGGGGGTATTGCTCATGTCTGGCTTCCTGAAAGGGTTTTGTTTCTGATTTGCCGGGCAAATGCCTTGTGGCTGCTGATTTCTTCTTCCGTTGCCCGCTGTCCGGTAAATCCGATGACATAGTGCGGGCCGAGCGCCACGCGCTCTTCCATCGTCTCGTTGAGATCGGCGATGTTGTAGCCAATCTGCATGTAATAGAGGATGCGTGCCCGGATATGAGCCTCTTCCTTGTCGTAGCCGTGGCGGGCGAACATCTTCTCGATCGCCTCGGTCCTGGCCGCATCAGAACGATCGAGTACCCGCCGCACCTTGCCTGAACGGCGCGCCCAGTCGCGAACCGCAAAATCGAGCCCCGTATTGAACAGTTCGGGATCGATGAAGCAGCGGAAGAAATACAGCACTGCCGCGGCAATGGTCTTCGCCGGTGCTTCTGTGTGGCGGATCAGGATCGCCGTATTGGTCTCTTCCCAGTAACTCAGCAGGGCATCCAGCAAATCCTGGCGGCTCTTGAAGTACCAATAGAAGCTGGAGCGCGACACATTCATCCGCTCGGCGATGTTGAGCACCTTCACCTGGCTGACCCCATCGGAGATCAGCACGTCCAGCGCCACGTTCAGCCAGTCCTCCCGGGTCACCTTGACATTGCCGGCCAGCGGCTCCCGCTCGGGGTCATTGCGGTGCAGCAGCCGCGTGACGGATTGTTTGCTCATGTCTTCTCCTCCCGGAAAAGAAACCAGCCTCTCCAAGCCGGCTCCTTCGCCCGGTAATGCACCCTCGCCAACAAGGGACAGCCTTTCCAGATCCCCCATTGTTTAGCCGCGCATGGCCTTGCCTTGCGGATCGTAAGGCGACGGTGCAATCACCCTGGCAGCCCGTTCAACACCGACCACATGGACCGAAAGCACCGTTCCCTCCCCGGCATATTCACGATCAACCAGCGCCATGGCAAGCGATTTGCCGACCGTGTGGCCGTAGCCGCCCGACGTCACGAAACCGGCGAGCTTGCCATCCGCCCAAACCGGCTCGTAACCGCTGGCATCGGCATCTTCCGCATCGACTTCCAGCGTCACCAGATGTTTGTCGGGGCCGTTTCCGTCACGCTCGGCAAGCGCTGCATCCCGCCCGATGAAGTCGCCCTTGTCCCAATCGACCCAGCGGTCCATGCCGGTCATGCCCGGCGTGTATTCCTGGCGGAATTCCGCCGACCAGATGCCGAAGCTTTTTTCCAGCCGCAAAGACAGCAGCGCATTGAAACCGTATTCGCCAATCCCCTGATCGGCGCCCGCCTCAAGCAGCATGCGCCGCAGCAGGATGTGGTCACCCATGCGGCAGTTGACCTCGTAGCCGAGTTCGCCGGCAACCGACATGCGCGCAACCCGCGCCCGGATCATGCCGATGTCGAATTCACCGCACCCCATGAAAGGCAGCGACGCGATATCGCCATCCGTCAGTTTTTCGATCACCTTGAGCGAATTGGGTCCGGCAAGCGAGAAACCGGCCATTTCCTCACCGAGATCGCGCACCTGAACCCCTTCTTCCAGATGGTTGTTGAACCACCGCATGTGCCAGGCGCGCAGATAGTAGGAACCCATGATCCACCAGGTGCCATTGCCCCAGTTGAAGACGGTCAGGTCGCCCTGCAGACGCCCCGAAGGCGCCAGCATCGGCGCCAGACGCGCCCGGCCGGGTTTCGGCAGTTTGGAAGCCATCAGCCGGTTGAGCCATTTTTCGGCATTCGGCCCGGTCACCTCATAGCGAGAGAAACCACTGATATCGAGCAGGCCGACTTTCTCGCGTACATTGCGGCACTCCGCGCCGACAATGTCATGCGCATTGGAACGCTTGAGCGTCAGGTTCTCTGTGAAGTCCTCGCCGGGCGCAAAATAGAGTGGCGTCTCCAGATCCCAGCTCACGCCCCAGCGGCAGCCCGCCGCCGTCATCTCCGAATGGGCCGGTGCCATTTTCAGCGGCCTGCCCGCCGGCAGCTGCTCATTGGGATAGCTCATCACGAAGCGGCGGGAATAGAACTGCCCCGTCGTCTCCTTGATGTACTGCTTGTTGGCGGCATAATCGCCGTAGCGCGCCACGTCCATGGGCCAGGCATCGGCTTCCGGCTCGCCATGGATCATCCACTCGGCCAGCGTCTTGCCGACACCGCCGCCCTGCAGGAAGCCGGCCATCACCGCGCAGGCACACCAGTAGCCG
>JAGRLQ010000151.1:1047-3647 GCA_020441735.1 Nitratireductor sp. | reverse complement strand
TGCCGGGCACGGGTCCGACCAGCGGGTTACCGTCGGGAGAGAAGGTGAAGGCACCGTTGACCCAGGTCTTGATGCCGACATCCTGAATGGCCGGATACCGCTCGAAGCCGAGCGTCAGCTCGTTCTCGATCCGGTCGAGCTGCTCCTGGAACAGTTCCTCGCCATAATCCCATGGCGCGCCGTCCATCGCCCAGTGTTCGTGGTTGATTTCATAGATACCGACCAGCACGCCCTTCTGGTCCTGCCGCATGTAGGTGAAACCCTCGAGATCGACAGTCATCGGCATCTCGAAATCGGAAGCTTCAACCGCCGGAATGGAATCGGTGATGAGGTAATGGTGTTTCAGCGGCGACACCGGCAGTTCGATACCGGCCATGCGGCCCACCTGTTTGGCCCACAGCCCGCCCGCATTGACCACATGTTCACAGGTAATCGTGCCCTTGTCGGTGACGACTTTCCAGCCATCGGCGGTCTGTTCCAGCGACTCGACCTTGACGCCCTCATAGTATTCCGCGCCGCGTTTCTTCGCCGCCGTCGCATAGGCCTGCACCGTGCCGGTGGTGTCGATATAGCCCTCGCGGTCGGCCCACATCGCGCCCAGAACACCGTCCGTCGACATGATCGGGCAGCGCCTCTGTGCCTCTTCCGGCGTCAGCAGTTCGCAGTCGTCGATGCCGATCGACTGGAAAATACGGTAATTGGCCTGCAGCCACTCCCAGCGTTCGGGCGTTCCGGCAAGTGTCAGCCCGCCGGTCATGTGCAGGCCGATATTCTGGCCCGATTCGGCCTCGATTTCGCTGAGAAGGTCGATCGTATAGGCCTGAAGGGCCGCCATGTTGGGATCGGCGTTGAGCGCGTGAATGCCGCCGGCTGCATGCCAGGACGAACCGGAAGCCAGCCTGCGCCGCTCGAGCATGACGACATCGCTCCAGCCGTATTTGGCAAGATGATAGAGAACCGACGAGCCAACCACGCCGCCGCCAATGACGACAACCCTGTACTGAGATTTCATGCCGATATCCTCCTCGATCGTTTCACCGCTGGGCGGAAACGTTGGCTTTCGCCAGGCAACTCATTTCCATGGCGAATTTCGATTCTGCGGATTCCGTCGAAACCGAAATTGCCCTGCCCAAAACGCTAGTGAAAAGAACAGGCGCTGTCTAGACAGAAATGTACATTACTGATCGATTCCTGTTTAGGGGGAAAGACCGGCGGCTTGTATCAGTGGGAAATGCAGTCGCGGCACAACCCGCGCAATTCGACCGTTGAATGGCGGACGGTGAAGCCCGATCTTGCAGCAAGCACCTTCAGCCTGCTGGCAAGATCGTCGTCGGCCAGTTCCGTGACATCGCCACAGCTTTGGCAGATGGTGAACGCCGTCTGGCCGTGACCTTCGCACTCGGCATGGCTGCAGGCAACAAAGGCATTGAGGCTTTCCAGCCTGTGAACAAGGCCGTATTCGACGAGCTTGTCGAGGGCGCGGTAGACCTGCAGCGGGGCGCGGAAACCGTGATCGCGAAGTTCATCCAGAATGGTGTAAGCGCTGAGCGGCCCGCTCGCCTTTGCCAGCGCGCCCATGACCAGGGACTGGTTCTTCGTCAGATCGGCCGTGGTGTGAACGTGATCGCTCATGACGGGTCTCCTTTCAGGGGCTGCACCTTATCTCCGGCAGCGCTCCGCCTGCTGGCCGGAAAGCCCGGAACCGGCAACAGGGACAGGACGAACAGGAACAGCGCGGCAACGACAATGCTGGGTCCTGCCGGCGTATCCCATTCAAGCGAGCCGAACAAACCGCCGAACACCGATATGGCACCCGCAAGTGCTGCCAGAACGGCCATCTGTTCGGGGCCGGATACAAATCGCCGCGCAGTGGCGGCCGGAATAATCAGCATCGCCGTGATCAGCAGAACACCGACGATCTTCATTGAAATGGCGATGACGGCGGCCATCAGCAGCATGAAGATGATATTGGCGCGCTCGGGATTCATGCCCTCCGCCTGCGCAAGTTCGGGGCTCACGGTAGCGGCAAAAAGCGGCCGCCAGATCGCTGCCAGAATGGCAAGCACAATCACCCCGCCGGCCCAGATGATGGCCACATCCAGCTTCGAGACAGCCAGAATGTCACCGAACAGAAAGCCCATCAGGTCCATGCGTATCCACGTCATGAAGGCCAGCACCACCAGCCCCAGCGCCAGCGCCGAATGGGCAAGCAGGCCGAGCAGCGCATCGGCCGAGAGCGAAGCGCGCCGCTGCAGGAGCAGAAGCGCGATGGAGACACAGGCCGAAACCGCAAAAACGGCCAGCGTGATGTTCACCTCGAACAGAAAGGCAAGCGCAACGCCCAGCAGCGCCGCATGCGACAGCGTATCGCCGAAATAGGCAAGCCTGCGCCAGACGACGAAACAGCCGAGCGGGCCGGCGACAAGCGCAACGCCGATACCGGCAAGCAGCGCGCGGATGAAGAAATCGTCAAGCATCGTGTCCGTCCTTGCCAACCCTGTCTTTTCCGGCGCCATGCTCGTGGCTGTGTTCGTGATCGTGATGACCATCTTTGGGGTGGCAGTGTTCGGTAATCGTACCGTCGGCATGCTTCACCCGGC
>JAGRLQ010000151.1:0-1022 GCA_020441735.1 Nitratireductor sp. | reverse complement strand
TCGTGATGGTGCTCGTAGACGGCCAGCGTCGATGCAGCCCGCCCACCGAACAGCGCCTTGTATTCGGCGCTGGAGGCCACCGCCGTCGGCGTGCCGGAACAGCAGACATGGCCATTTAGGCAGATCACCCGGTCAGTCGCCGCCATGACCACATGCAGATCGTGGGAAATCAGCAGGATGCCGCAATCAAGCTCATCGCGGATGCGCTTGATCAGATCGTAGAGCGCGATCTCGCCGTTGAAATCGACACCCTGCACCGGTTCATCGAGAACCAGCAGCTGCGGCTTGCGCGCAATCGCGCGGGCCAGCAGCACGCGCTGAAATTCGCCACCCGACAGATTGCGTACCTGCGCCTGCGCCAGATGGCTGACGCCGGTTTCTGCCATCGCGTCAGCTGCTTCTTGCTCGCTAATGTGGCCGGTCAGATGCAGGAAGCGCTGCACTGTCAGCGGCAGTGTCCAGTCAACGACAAGCTTTTGCGGCACATAGGCGACCCGGAGATTCCGGCGCCGGCGGACCGAGCCTTCGTCCGGATTCAGGATACCGAGCGCCATTCTGGCGGTGGTGGATTTGCCCGAGCCATTCGGCCCGATCAGGGTGACGATCTCACCCGCCGCCATGTCAAAGGAAACACCGCGCACCAGCCAGTTGCCGGAGCGCTGAATGCCGGCATTTTCCAGGGTGAGAAGAGGTTCGGTTTTCTTCAACATGTCTGCTGACAACCATACGGCGCCACGTGTTTGACGCACTGCTTCAGAAGAATCTTCGGGACTATTGCCTTGACGTATCGCACACGTTATACCATTACACAATCACGTTATGAAATAACATCACCTATCCACCGTGATCCAGTTTCGGGAGATTATTTATCATGAGTCCTGCCAGATCCCTTTTCCTTGCCGCACTCCTTTCTTCCACCGCCTTCACCGCCCATGCGGAAGTCAGGGCCGTCGCATCCATCAAGCCGGTGCATTCGCTGGTTGCTGCCGTCATGGAGGGCGTGGGAGAACCCGGTCTGATCG
>JAGRLQ010000150.1:16246-17653 GCA_020441735.1 Nitratireductor sp. | reverse complement strand
GCCGATGCCGGCGCCACGATTCTGGTCGAAGGCTCTCACAGCGCGCACCTTTTCACCCTATTGAGTGGCTGGGCGTTCCGGTACAAAACCCTGGAAGACGGGCGCCGGCAGATCCTCAATTTTGCCCTGCCGGGCGATCTTGTCGGGCTGCAGGGTTCTGTCGGGGGAGAGATGCAGCACTCCGTCGAAGCACTGACGCCGCTTTCATTGTGTGTCTTTGAAAAACAGCGCCTTCGCGAGGTTTTCACCGGCCACCCGGAACTTGCCTATGACATCACCTGGATCGCTGCCCGCGAGGAGCGGATTCTGGATGAGCATCTGTTGAGTGTCGGGCGGCGCTCTGCGCTGGAACGCGCTGCCTATCTGCTGGCATTTCTTGATCAACGCTCGGCAGCCGCCGGAATGAAATCCGACCGGCGCCTGCCGCTGAACCAGCAGCATGTTGCCGATACGCTGGGATTGTCTGCGGTTCACACCAACAAGACCCTGCGCAAGCTTGCCGACCGTAAGCTTATCCGCTGGCATGACCGCTCCTGTGAGATTCTGGACGGCAACGGGCTGATGAAAGTTGCCAATTGGGACGGGCTGGAAGGCGAAAAGCGCCCCTTTATTTGAACATCGGGACAGCGCAATGAAGATTGCAGCCGTTTTAAACCGGGACAGCGGAACGCTTCGCAACGCCGAGGTTGGCGAGTATTGCCGATTTCTCGACCAACTGTGCGCATCGCACGGTCACCAGGCGGAGATAAGCCCGGTACACGGCGATCAACTTGCTAAAACCCTGGAGAAGGTTTTCAACACCCGAAATACGGACGCCGTTTTCGTGGGGGGTGGGGATGGCACCATATCTGCTGCCGCGCGCCTTGCCTGGAAAGCACAGATACCTCTGGGGGTAATTCCCGCCGGGACAATGAACCTGTTTGCACGTTCTCTGAAGATCCCGTTGGAAATCGAGGATGCCGCCCGGGCGCTGGTTGCGGGACAAGTCTCCAGTGTTGATGTTGCCACCGCCAATGGAAGACCCTTTCTGCTTCAATATACGGCAGGCTTTCACCCCCAGATGGTGCATCAGCGCAACGAGGCGCAATATAGTTCCCGGCTCGGAAAAATCCGGGCCACGGTTTTTGCAGCGCTTGATGCCATCCGGCGGCCACCGTCCTTTCCCGTCGAGGCCAAACTGGATGGCAAGAGCCGCGAGATGACGCTGTCGTCTATTGCGGTTTCAAACAATCCGTATGGTGAGGGGCACCTGCCTTATGCCGATGACCTGACCGGCGGCACACTTGCCATCTACCTGGCAAGACCCGCTGATACCGCAACCAATGCCAAAATGCTTGCTGATCTGACGCTTGGGACATGGCGCGCCAATCCGGATATCCAGGAAATGCAGGCAAAGGAAATACTGCT
>JAGRLQ010000150.1:0-16163 GCA_020441735.1 Nitratireductor sp. | reverse complement strand
GTCATCCTGCCGGGCCAGCTACCGGAACAGATGCTCTGAACATGAAAACCGGCCGGCAATACATGCCGGCCGGTTTGGCAGAAATCAGTCTGCTGAAAGGATTCAGGCGAGATGCGCCCGCAGCATCCACAGTGCCTTCTCATGGAAGGTGAGCTGCTGGGTCAGCATGTCCTCGGTCACCGGATCTGATGCATCACCGGCAGCACCCGCCGCCTTGCGCATCGCCCGTACGGCAGCTTCATGGTCCTTGATCAGATCGGAGATCATGGCTTCTGCAGTCAGGTTCTGCACCGACTTCGCCGACGGTGCGAAATTCGTTGCATCGGTAAGATGCGCAGGAGCGATATGACCGAGTGCCCGAATGCGTTCCGCGATCACATCGGCAGCAGCGAACAGAGCCTCGTAGTGCGCTTCCGTAAGTTCGTGCAAAGGCTTGAACAGCGGTCCGCTGACGTTCCAGTGGTAAACATGGCTCTTGATGATCAGCTTGTAGGTGTCAGCCAGTATCTCCGTCAGCGTCTCCGACATCTGCGAAAGATAGGACTTGCCGAGCCCGATATTCATTTCGTCGGAATGGGTGCTGACCTTCAAGACGTTGGATTGCTTCGCCATGATATTTCCTTTCATTCTTGATGGATGTCTCGGTGAAGACAGGTTGAAAGCTTGCTACCCGGCGCCGGGATCGCCGCTACCCTGCGTGCTGTTTGAAAGCGCCCTGCCGGCAAGAGCCACGCCTCCAGCCGCTACCGCCAGCAGCAGCAAAGGCCGTGAGCGAACTATCGTTGGAAGCGCCAGCGCTGCCGCAGAGGCGTAAAGCGCAGTTCGCGCCTTGTCCTCTTCCGCAAGTTTGCGCCTGCGGTGCTCCCGGTATCGCGAAACCGCATAGATCAAGCCTGCAATGCCGAAGAGCGCCGCCGCAACAATCAGGCCTGACTGCATCAGGCCAAACAGCGGTATGAGATAGGCGATCAGAGCGACCATGAGGAGCGCCCAACCGGTCAGGCCGAGAATGGCCATGACCGCATACAGGACGGCGTTGTTCCGGAGTCGCTTCGTCCAGGCAGCAAAATCACCTGCCACCAGGCTGGAGAGCATTGTAATGGGCATTCTTCAATCCCTCAGTCGCAGCTTCAGCGCCGGGCGATCAGGGCTGCGAGAAAGCCGACACCCGCCGCAATTGCCAGGGAAGACACCGGCTTGCGGCGAACGTGACCAGCAAGCTGTTTTTCCACAGTGGCGAGTTGCTTGTTGAGATCTTCGAAGACCTGCTGCGAGGTGGCACGGGCATCGGATGCCTTGGCGGCAGCCTGTGTTTTTACATCGCCGGCCACGACGACGCCTGCTTCAGTGACCGTTTCTGCCAGAGAGCGGATTTCATTTCTGATCCGGTCGATCTGCTTGTCGATGTCCTTGCCGAGATTGCCGCTGGCTTTCGGGTTTGCAGATCCGTTTGTTTTTGTGTCCGTTGCTGTTCTTGGCATTTGAACCTCCTTTGCTCGTTGTGATGGTGGAACGCGTCAGCACCGGACAGGTTCCAAAAACAATTGGGAATACAGACAACGAAAAGCCGGCCCTTCGGGGCCGGCCTTCTCTCTCAAAAGTAGCAGTCAGCTTTTCAATTCGATCATTTCAATGGCGCCGCCGTTCGTCTCGACGGAAGCCTTCGAAAAGCCGTAGCCGGCCCGAAATCGGGCCTGATCGAAATGCCTTAAAGAAAGTCGAAGAGGTAGAGCAGCAGGACCACGGGCAACGGAATGCCGATGAGCCACAGAAGAAGTCCCTTCATGGCGAGCCTCCTTTCTAGATTTTCCCGATCAGGGCGAGAACGATGAGAATGAGGAGCACCGTGCCGATAAGTCCCGAAGGACGATATCCCCAGGACCTCGAATGCGGCCAGGCCGGGATCGCGCCAAGCAGCGCCAGAATCAGGATAATGAGGAGGATGGTGGTCAGCGACATTGGGCGTCTCCTTGTTGAACAAGACGGCTGGGAGCGCTGACTACTGCTCTACACGAAACTCGGAAAGCAGCAGTACAAGCGCCTTCCCCAGCCGCATCGGTATAACGCTGCCGGGCGGGGATGGTTCCGGCGCGCTACAAGGACTTTTTTTTGAGCAGGCCATGGGCATACGGCACTGCCCGCCGCACCACAGGGCTTTCGCTCTGGCGACGCGGCGGGCAGCGTTTCCGATCATGGGTGGTTACTGCATGCGCTCCAGCGAGATCTGTGCCAGGCCGACAGCCAGATTGACGCCGGTGCCGGCTGAAACACTGATCGGCTGCAGCGCGAAAGAATCCTCGGAACCGCCAAGCAGCACATTTGCACCGAGGCCGGCCACGAAGGCGGCAGATGCCGTGGCGCCGGAATAGGTGCCCGCTAGTGCCCCGGGCTGATAGAGGTTGTCCTGGGCAGCAACGACGGTCCACAGGATGACCTGCCGGCCGGTTACACCCACATCAATGCCGAACTTCTGGATGGTCCCGGCATAAACCTCGTCAGGAAACGATCCATCGGCATGGGAAAACGTGCAGGAGATGTTCTTGGTTGAACCGAAAACATAGCCGGCGCCGCCAGCCACTTCGCAGTTCAGCTGGCCGATCTCCACGCCTTCCTGTGCCGATGCTGGGTTGGCGATGACGGAAGCAGCGAGTGAAGCCGCAAATGCGGCGATGGGAAATACTCTCATCGGGAACTCCTTTGGTTGCGCCCCTGCGGGCTGACTGCCACGCCAAAAGGCGCAGCCATCCGCATCGGGCTTGCTGCCAAAACGCTGCGGGAGGCGAAAGGTTGCGCGAGGGCCGATCGGAGTTAGGCGCCACATCAACAGATTTGTTTGCATGACAACGCGTCTGCTGTTCGCAGCAGAACTTGCGCTTGGTCGATGTCTGGCGCGCCGGGGTTGGACACCCGTTTGTATCAAAGCGGTTTTGAGCCCACCTGGTAGACCAACGCCAATATCGGCGCCGGGACTCAAACGCGCCGGCCACTAAGGAAAACACAGTGAACCTAGATCTGCTCCAGTAATGCTTCCCCCGTGGAGCAGGCGATGGAGGCATCCGGCTCGATGTTGAGCAGCGTGACCTGTCCGTCGTCCACCAGCATCGAAAAACGCCGCGCCCGATCAAGCAATCCGATTGCCGGAGCAGAAAACCCAAGCCCTAGCGCCATGGTGAATGCGCCGTCTGCATCCGCAAGCATGCGAATACCGGCAGCGATGGCACCTGTGGCCTCACCCCAGGCACGCATGACGAATGGGTCGTTGACGCTGAGGACGGCGATATCATCCACGCCTTTTTCCCTCAGTTGGTCAGCGGAAGCGATCACCGAAGGCAGATGCACGCCGCTGCATCCCCTCGTGAAGGCGCCGGGCATCGCGAAGACCGCGACTTTCTTTCCACCGAACACCTCATCGGAGGTTACTTCGTAGGGATTGCTGCCATCAAAAACCAGGAAACCCGCTTTTGGCAGTTTGTCGCCGACCGATATCGTCATCAGCTTTTTCTCCATTCATCAGAAAATTGAGAAGGTATGTCACCTCTAACATGGTGCGCCTCTAACATAGTGCGCGCCGTTGTCGGGGCAATTGTAAAAACAGCGCCTTTGCCAACGCCAGATTTCCTTAAAGACGACTTGCTCCGAACTGCCTGTCTGCTGATCCGAACAGCATCCTCTTTCGTACAAACAGGGTGAAACAGAGGACGGGCTATCCATGAAAATCAGTAACACCCGGGGCGACCGGATCGCCGTCATCGGATCAGGAATAGCCGGACTTTCTGCCGCCTGGCTCCTGTCCCAACGCCACGATGTGACTGTTTTCGAGGGGAACGCTCATATCGGCGGCCATTCCAACACCAGAACGGTCATGATGGAGGATGGGCCGGTCGCGGTGGACACGGGCTTTATCGTCTACAACGAGGCAACCTATCCAAACCTCACGGCGATGTTCAAGCACCTTGATGTGGCAACGGAAGCGTCAAACATGTCCTTCGCGTTTTCGCTCGACCAGGGACGGTACGAATATAACGGCACCGGGCTTCGCGGTGTGTTCGGTCAGACCGGCAACATCGTAAATCTCCGTCACTGGCAGATGCTTTCCGATATCCGCCGTTTTTTCTCAACGGCACCTGATCGCGTGTCTTTGTACGATGATGCTATTTCGCTCGGCGAATTCCTCGAACACGAGAACTTCAGCAAGGCATTCCTTGAAGATCACATCATGCCCATGGCAAGCGCCATCTGGTCTTCTCCAGCCGTTGCCATGAACAGCTTCCCCGCGCGGTCCTTCATCGACTTCTACAACAATCACGGCCTGCTGAAATTTCGCAATCGGCCGCAATGGCGTACCGTCAGCGGCGGCGCCCAGAATTATGTCAGCCGCATGATCCGTTCGGGTGCTTTCAAGACAATGACCGACTTTGCCATTACCTCTGTCGTGCGAAAACCCAATGGCATCGAGATACGCGATGGCGACGGAAACCTCATGCACTTCGATCAGGTTGTTCTTGCATGTCCTGCCGATGCTGCCCTTGGCCTGTTGAAAGACGCTGACCAACAAGAAACATTTGTTCTCGGCAAGTTCAAATACTCCAACAACAAGACCGTTCTGCACACGGATCGCCGCCACATGCCCAAACGCCGGCACCTGTGGGCCAGTTGGAACTATCTTTGTTCAAGCGATGCCGGCAGCGCTGCCGGTGCGAGTTGCACTTACTGGATGAACCGGTTGCAGTCCCTCAAAACCGAAACCGACCTGATGGTGACCCTCAATGCAACCGGGGAGATCGATCCTGAATGCGTTTTGTACCGAACAGACTATCGCCATCCGATACTCGATACCGCCAGCATGGCTGCCCAGAAACACCTCTGGCAGTTACAGGGAAATCGAAACACATGGTTCTGCGGCTCCTATTTCGGTTACGGCTTCCATGAAGATGCACTTCAGAGCGGTCTGGCAGTAGCTGAACAGGCGGGCGGTGTCCGAAGGCCCTGGAACGTTGAAAACGAGTCCGGTCGCATACACATCGAACCTGTTTGGGCAATGGAGGCCGCCGAGTGATGTTCGAGCGTCCGGCGATCATGCAAGGCAGCGTTGTGCACCAGCGCATCCAGCCTGTGCGGCATCGCCTTGAATACGGCGTTTTCTCGATACTGACCGATCTGGAAGAGATCGACGGTCTGAAGAAACGTAGGCTGTTTGGAACAAACCGCTTCAACCTGCTTTCATTCCACGCCCGGGACATGGCAGATGGCGAAAGCACGGACCTTGCCGGCTATGTGCGCAGAAAAGTTCATGCCGAAACCGGTATCAGTGGAATAAGTCATGTCTGGCTGCTCACCTTTCCCAGAGTTTTGGGTCATGTCTTCAATCCGCTGAGCATCTATTTCTGCCTGAACAGCAACCATGCCGTCGTTGCTGCAGTCTTTGAGGTTTCGAACACGTTTGGCGACCGCACGAGCTATGTTTGCGCGGTCAACGATGGCCGGGTGGAAAGCGCATCGAAGCGGATGCTGGTCTCGCCTTTCAACAAAACAATGGGCCGCTACCGGTTCAGCCTCCATGTGTCCGATGATGAATTGACGGTTGGTGTTGCCCTGTATGAAAACGGCCATGCAATCCTGAGGACCCATCAGAAACTGAAGGCCCTGCCGTTCACTGATGCCCAGATTTTGAAATCCACAGCACGCTACCCGTTCATGACCCTGAAGGTTGTTGCCGCAATACACTTCGAGGCAGCCCGGCTGTGGCTCAAGGGACTGCGTTTTCCGCAAAAGGTCTCGCGCGCCCGAAAAACCCAACACATGCCTGCAAGCTCAAAGCAGTAAGCCGGAAAACCTTTTGAAACGAGGCTGGCGAACTGACCTACTTGCGCAGAACCAGCTTTCTGACGAGCCAGAAATATACGGCATTCGGCATTGCCCGGGTGAATTTGAGCGGCCAGGCAAGCCGCCTTGGAAAGGCAATCTCGTATTTTCGCTTATGAAGTCCATCGACAATGATCTCCGCCGCTTCTTCCGGTTCCATCAGAAACGGCATCGGAAACTTGTTTACCGATGTCATGGGCGTATCCACAAACCCCGGATTTACCACAGAGATGGTAACCCCCATCGCATCGAGCTGAGGTTTGATGCTTTCAGCAAGATTGATCAAAGCGGCCTTGGTCGGCGAATAGGCGGCAGAGTTGGGCAGGCCCCGGTAACCTGCCACAGACGCAAATATCGCGACATGACCCGATTGGCGATCTGCCATAGGCGGCAGAACAGCCGAAAGCACTTCGATCACGCCATTGAAATTGACGTCCATCGACGCCTTGAAATCTGCCGGGTCCAGTCCCGGAATCCGCACCTGTTTCCAAAGCCCTGACGAGATCAGCACCAGATCGGGGCAATTGCTGCCCACGCCGATCTTCTTCGCCGCCGTCTTGACCGATGCCGCGTCCGTTACGTCCAGGGGAATGCTGGTAATATTGTCCGCCAGGCTCTCGAGTTCCTGCAACTTGCCGGCGGAGCGGGCGGAAACAATGACTTCTCCGCACAATGGTGCGAGCTTCAGTGCGGTTTCGCGCCCGATACCGGAACTGGCACCGATCACCCATGCCCGGCGCCAGCGCTCTGGCTTGTCTGCCATGCTAGATTCCCACGAAAGGCTGGAGCAGGCGGCCGGCAATACCCTTGAAGCGGGTCGGTTTTTCAGTGGCTGCCAGACAGATACAATCCTCATCCGACACGACCTGCGGCTTGTGCTCAACATGCTCGTCCAGATCGGCGACGTCGCCAGGCCCGAAGTGGCCGATTTCGTCCCGATAAGCGCCTGAAAGGATCAGGGTTATCTCCTGACCTCCATGACCGTGCTCCGGAACGCCTCGCCCCGGCGCGATGCGTAACAGCCGGAGAGAGGACGAGGCGCCTGGGGAAAGAGGGATCGGCTTCTGCCAGACGCCTGGTCCGATGCGCTTCCACCGGATCGATTTGAGATCCGTATCGAGATAGCCGGACAGCGCCAGGGGAATGCCACGGGTCACGCCACGCTCTAGCTCCGAGACACGGTCCGGTGCCGTGTGTGGTGTCTCGGATGCAGCCGAAATTTTCTCAAGAAGCCGCCCGAACGAACCCTCACCCAGGGGCTCTACACCAGTTTCCTCGCAAAGAAAGCTGCCGCCCAGCGCTGCTGCCGAGCGAACCGATTTCCGGCATTGATCACAGACTTCGAGATGACAGGACACGGTAACCGCGAACGCTTCATCGAGGGTTCCGGCTGCATATTCAATCAGCGTGGCCATGTCGGGATGATGGGCAATCGTCATAGCACACCTTCCAGTTGTTGCTTGATTTTCTCAAATGCACGACGGGTGCGTGACTTGACCGTTCCAAGGGGAATGCCGAGTTCGCCGGCGATCTGGCTCTGCGATTTCTCCTCGACAAAAGCGAGATGGATAACTTCCCGCATTTCCTCGGGCAGGGTCGCTGCAGCCTGAGCAATCAGGCTGTCCTGTTCCCCGGACAATAAAACCTCTTCACTCTCTGGTGCGTCGTCGGCAAATTCCATTTCCCCGATATCGACATAGTGCCGGGAAGACTGCTTGCGGAAGACGTCAATGCGCCGGTTTCGCGCAATGGTGAATATCCAGGTGCTTACCGCACCTTTGGAAGACGCGAACTGACCGGCCTTGAGCCAAACGGTCAGGAAAACGTCCTGCATGACATCTTCCGCCATTTCGGACGAGCCGCACTGTTTCAAAAGCATTGCCTTTACGCGCGGCGCATACCAGTCAAAAAGTTCCGCGAAGGCTTCCTTGTCCCGGTCTTCCGCTACTCGCCCAATCAGCGCACGATGACGCTGCGCAAGGTCTGCATTTGCATTCATGCCCCGTTCCGGAATGGTTGCTGATGGAATGAACACGTGTTGCTCCCTATGACATTCCTTCTTACGTCTTGGAAGGCGAATTGGATCACTGCTCTGGAATCCAGCATCCTTTTGCATTGCCAGGTGCATTTATTGTTCATGTGCCCATTGGGGCGAAATGTTGCTTTCAAACACTTCTGCAAGCAATGGCCCACGCGGCGGATGCAACGCCTGCCGTAAGAACTGTTCCCCATGCCATATCGACAACAGACATGAAGGCCGGCCACTCCCTCAGCGTCGCCATGTTGGTGATGTCATAGGTGCCATAGGCAGCGAGGCCTAGAATGCCGCCATAAACTGCGGCATGCCACCATACGCCGTTGCGCACCGCCGGCATTACAACCAAAACCGTGATCGCGACTGCGTAGAAGAGATAAAAAACCAGCGCGAGACCCAGCCTCGGCGATTCCAGCATGAGATGGCCCAGCTGGTCCCGGTAGAACCCGCGCGCAATGACGCCGAGCCAGATCGCATCGACTGCCAGAAACAAAATCACAGTCGAAAGATAGGCGGCAAGCCAGACAGACATGATTGCTATTCCTGTTGTTTGATAACAGGTACGCACACATCGCGCTTTTGGATCACCGCAAACCGGTCGGGGAAAAAAGGGGCTGCGGCTGCAGGGTGGAGAGTCAAATGCCGCAGCCCCGGAGCATGCACTATAGCAACAAGTAGACGTCAGAGATTCTGATCTCGCCGCTAGAGTGCTTTGCCATTCTTGAAACAATCACCCGCTTGAAACGTTCAACGCGATTACGAAGGCCGGGACTGATGCCGGCATCGGTATAAACCCGAACCCGGATTTCGCACTGGACCTCGCAACGATTGTTGAAAGTGGTTGCAATCATGCCTGACATTCTGTGCAGGCGGTCACTGCTCCAGTCGAAATCCTTGCCGATATCGATATTAAGCTGCTCGGCATGCGCATGGCCGGGCACGATGAGGTTGCTGGCCGCGACGACGGAAGTCGCGACCAGCAGGACGGAAAGCTTGTGCTGAATATTCGAAAAAAGCTGCATGACTTTACCTGTCTGCATTCCCACACTTGATGCGCAGATGATGCCAGAAACCGCGGCGGCGGAAATCCCCCAATCAACCTCCCGGATATTTGGTAGCGTTCATTTACTTTTTTTTAAGCGGCATCCGACGCGCCGCTCCCGGCGACCGGATTTCCCTCATTGTTCGCAGGAGAAGCGAAGACCAGGCTGCCGCGCAGGGTTAACCGGGGCTTAACGGGAAACCTGATTTCCCCCCATTGAAATATGCCCCGGCGATCGGCAGCATTGTTTCTCAGTCAGTCGTTACGACCTTTCCCCGGAATATCGGGCGATGATGAAGTACCTAAGAAGTTTCGCCGGTTGGGTCATTATTGCCGGCATCCTGACCGCTTTGCCCGGAGGCGGAGAGGCTGGCACAATAACATTTACCGGCACAGTGCCGCCCAGGAGCGGCGTCAGCATTCTTCCTTCTGAGGGAAGGGTGCACACCTTTACCGATAGCGTCGGCTTCGCGTTTTCTGTTTCCAACGGCAAGAGGGATCCACTCATCTTCGAGATTGTCGTGCGCGACGGCAGTACCGGTGAAATCGTCAAAACCAACCTCGCATCCAGAACCTTCCGCCTCACATCCGGGGAAACGGGAAGAATGAATCTTATCGCCGGAATGCCCGACCTTGAGGAAAGACGGTTTGAGATTTGCCTGCATCATCACAAACGCGTGAACTCGATTATATGCGTGAACTACCTCGCAACTCGGATCGTATAAGCCACTCAGAGGCGACCGAAGCCATTCGGCAACAGGTCTGTGGCTCTCGAAACGTTAGAAATGTTAATTCTCTTGCCAGCAAAAGCTATTTGCTTAGTTTGAATTGTGGGCGTGATTCGCAAGTATTGTGCGAGGTGGGCAAACCGATGGTCGGCGCATCCGGGCAACTCGGCAACTTCAGCGAGGAAGTTCAGCAGGCAATCGAAAAGATTGCCGCGGCTGTAACGAGTTATGACCTGTTCCGGGTGCTGAAGAAGATTGCGATCGGTGTCGGTTATGACAAGTTCATCATCTTTAGACTTCCCGAAGAACGAAGCGCCCAACTGGCTGATCTGGCCATCATCACAAACTGGGAGCCGGAACTGATCAAGGCATACGATGCCAAGGATCTGTTGGCCAATAGCCCCGTCATCGAGAGGCTGGCATCCAGCGTCCTTCCGTTCCATTGGGACATTGTAGAACTCAACAAGGGCCGAAAAGACGGAAGTCTTCAGGAGGCTCTGGACCTGTTCCGGGACTTCGGGCTGCACAACGGCACGTATTTTCCGGTTTCCGACAAGCATGGCGGACGCGGCGCTTTGGGCTTGCCGGTGACCGGGGCCAACTCTCCGACGCGGAACTCAGGGATTTGGTATTCCTGGCAAACCACGTTTACGAGCGCCTGACCGATATCGAGAACATCACCCCGGCAAGATCCGTGATGCTCACGGAGCGCGAAAGAGACTGCGTTTACTGGACAGCGGCCGGCAAGACCAGTGGAGAAGTAGGCATCATCCTTGAGATATCTGAAAATACGGTCAATCATTACCTCTCGTCAGCTGCCGGAAAGCTGGATACGGCCAACAAGGCCCATACCGTGGCGAAAGCAATCAGACTCGGATTACTGAATTCGAGATTGTGACACACGGAACTGAGAGAAAAGCCCGCCGAAGGAGATATGAATGCCCCGTACGCCGATTACGATCGATGACGATCGAGAGCCAAGAGCACGTCAGGACATTTCACAGTTTGCCGTGAGCAGCGAAGAAATTATCGAAATGCTGTCGATGTATGATCCTTACGGCATTTGGAAAATCGATCTCGAATCCGGCAATGTGTTCTGGTCGCGGGATGTCTACGAGATTCACGGACTTGAGTATCATGAGGGCGCGGTCAATCTGAACGAGGCAATCGACGCCTATCACCCCGATGACGCGAAAATCGTGGCTCAACTGATAGACGAGACGATTGAGAACAAATCCGGTTACCGCTTCGTCCTTCGGCTGAAACAGCGCGATGGGACCTTCAAGATGGTCAAGTCGGTCGCGAAGTATCGCGTGAACGACGAAGGCCGTGAAGAAATCTGCGGGCTTTTCTCCGAGTTCCAGCTTCCCATCAGGAATATCGCTACTCATTAGGCACGGACGTCCGTTCCATCTCGGTTAATTCCGCGTTACCGGAATACCCCAATCCCCACGGGTGCCTTCTCACTGGAAAAGCTGGGAATGTACACCTGCCCGCAATTTTGTATCATGTTGGCCTGAACACGCTTCGTGACCTGGAAACGGCTGACGGAGCGGGAAGTACATGTATCGCCAACCCTGTTTCCGGCGCTTCCGTCGGCGGCGTGAGCAGGTGGCGCAAGTACGGGAAAATACGAGCATGAAGTTCGATTATACCGGTAACAGCGACAGAAGGGCCTTTTCTCGGCAGAACTGCGATATCGCCGCCCAGATACTCCTTGGCTCAACCAAGATTCACGAGTGCATCCTCCGGGATGTATCAGCCAGCGGCGCCAGAATTTCGGTGCCGCATGGCATCTGGCAGCCATATGAATTCAATCTTGCCATCGAGGGCACCGATGATCTGCTGCCGGTAAGAAGGATATGGTCGGGATATGGTTGCATCGGCGTGCAGTTCATTGAGCAGGAACTGCATGCGCCGCTGGTATCCATGGCCAGCCGTGACCTGAATTCACTTCCCAAATCGGAGTGGCCCTTGGAAGCAAGGTGCGCCTGACGGTCATTGCCGGATCAGCAACAGGTCCTTTTCGGGTCGAGCCCTTTGGCAACCATCTGCCGGTACTCAAACGCCTTCTTTCGGGCTCTCCAGAGGCTGGTAAGCGGATACGGTCCCAATTCCAATTCTCTGATGTGACCTCGTTTTGCCGAGCGATACACTCAAGACTTGCCGCGGTGGGGGCGACACTGGGCCAAAGTCCACCGTCGCTGGCAAGGTGCCAATTGCGCCAATGAAAAACGGACCCGAAAGGAATTCGGGCCCGTCACAATTTCACGGAAAATCTGCCTGTTGTTTCCGGCGCTCAGCTTGAAGTGTGCAGAGCGCGGCGGTTCTTGGCGATCTTGCTGTTGGAAACCTTGCGGGTGATCCGCATGGCATGCTCGATCGACTGATTCTGCAGCCTGGTGTTTTTCTCCACATTGACATGCTTGATGTCGGGAATGTGGTCCACAGTAATGTTCTGCAGCTTGCCGGTGAAGCCGGACGTTTTGGCAAACGTGTTGCGGCCGTTGGGCAGGTAGTAGTTGATGACATCGCCGATATTCTTGCCCACCACCTGGGGTTCGGTCGGGTCAAAGGCAACGATCAGCGAGGTCTTGACCCCGTGGGCTGCCAGATAGTTGGCCATCTTCGGCGCTTCATTGCCGCCAAGTGAGTGCCCCATGATGATGATGGGATAGGAGACCTGGTTCTTCGCGGCGCGAGCGACGATGTCCTCGGCGAAGGGGTGCCAGTCTGCATGATTGAACGAAATCGCATCGAAGCCGCGCGCGCGCATGCGGCCGGCAAGCGTGTCCATGCCGCGCGAGAACACGTTGAGCAGGCCACGCATCAGATAGACTTCGCCGGTCCGGTTAACGTGGGACAGATCGCGATAGGCGCGGGCAGGAGCGCTGGCCTGAACTTCTTCTGTCTTGGCCTGAGGCTTGGCAGTTGCCTCGGCAGCCGGCGGGTTCGACGAGGATGTACCGGTAGAAGAACAGCCGGCAAGCGCCAGTGTTGCGGTTACGGCAAGAATGCCGGCGGACTTGATTGCAAACTTGAAAAGCATCGGGGCCTCAGGACGAAAAACACGCACTGGCTTCATAAACTTCGCTTATGGTGAAGGAATCGTAAAGATGCAATTGGATCAAGGGCTTCGCTGGCCGAATTTCCGCATGCCGGATATCTTTTGCAAAGCGACTGTTGCAATTTTGCAATCTTCCGTGCCGTAAGCACCATTCCTTCGCGAGAAAGCATCGGCGATTGGGAACTGGGCGTCAATAGATTCCAGGAATGATTCGCCTGGTGCGTGCCTTGTACTGGCGGTACTCCTCGCCGAACTCAGCCTCCATCATGGCTTCTTCCTGTCCGACGCGCAGGAAGTAGAGCGTGCCGAAGCCGACAATGCCGGCGAGACCTGCTACCCAGTTGGCCAGCAGGAAGGGCGGCGATACCGCCCAAAGCCAGAAAGCCGAATACATCGGGTGGCGGACTTTCTCATAAATCCCCTTGGTCACCAGTTTGTGGTCTTCGCGCAAGTCGAGGGAATGCGACCACATCTTGCCCAGCGCCTTGTGGGTTTTGCGGAAGAGATACAGTGACCAGAGAAAGAGGGCTGTGCCGATGGCGATGCTCACCGGACCGATGGCATGATCGAAAGCACCGGGAAAGCCGGTGAACACCCATATTGCGGGGATGATGCCAAGGCCAAGCTGGGAAGCGAACATTGAAAACCGCTCGATCGGCGGGCGTTTTGTCGTGGCGATCTTGGTCTTGCGTGCCTTTATGTTCGGGCGGAAACGGATCACGCCCCATGTGACGACGCAAAGTCCCCAGATGATCTTGCCGGTCAGTTCCCAATCCATGAATACAACCCGTTCAATGTGGAGCCTTGCACCTAGCCCAGTCTGCCATTGCGATCAATGCGGTTGGCGGCTTCGTCATCCAGAGCAAGCGTCTTGACGGAGAGCGGCCCGAACAGGCGCAGCATGTAGTCGAAGGAAACGCGCTTGTCGTAATAGAGAATGTACTGGCGGTGGGTGCGGTAGGGGGACTTGCGTATCGCGCGATAACGCTCCTTGGCGATGCCCTTTGAAAATCGGATGCGGGTGATCTTGTAGTCGGCTTCGGGATGCGTGATGCCGACCTGTTCGAAGGGGTCGCTCTTGTAGAAGGCGATGAAATCGTCCTTGGTCTGGATTTCATGCCAGAACAGTTCTTTCTGTGCCATCAACCGTTGCCAGTGAACGCGGATGTGGCTTGCCGCCGGCGCGAGCGCGATTTTCAGCATGCTGGAGCCGAGCGCCAGAAACCGGACGGGCTTGCCGTCGAGCAGGTTCGGGTTCTTCTCGAGCGCCAGCGACAGGGCCGTCACCGCCCACAGGCTGCCGAAGGAATGACCGACGATGATGATTTCATCATGCTTCGAAGCCGCGATTTCCTTTGCAACGGTTTTGCCAAACTCTGCAAAGCGCTCCTCGATCTCCGGATTTTCCCGGTTGACCATGTCGCGGGCAAAGCCCCAATCGGCGATGGTCAGCGGCACATAGAGCCTGTCGCCCGGCCATTTGCACAAAAACAGCGTGGCGACGAGCGAGACGATGGCGTTCAGAAGCAGGCTGCCGGTCAGCAGCCAGATCAGGCCGAAGACAAAGGCAAAGGCAATGACCGCCAGTAGCAGCGGGTAGATGGTGAAACCCCAGTAGCGCCAGCCCGCCTTGCGGTAGCGGCGAACCGTGCCATCGGCAAAGAAGGCGAAATACTTCCTCAGGTTCTTCAGGAACCCGCCGGGGAAGGTATCGCGTTCATAGGCATGAACGATGTCGTTCCAGCGGAACTGGACGAGGCGCACATCAGTCTTCCAGTTGCCGCCCCTGGCATGAAGGCCTGCAACGGTGTGGTGGGTGCCTTCCTCATGTGCCAGATCGTCCTGGGCGATTTCGAAACCCCAGATCTTTCCGGTCTGCTCGGCGCCGTAGCGCAACCGGCCCAACTGGGCGACGGAATCGGTCTGTTCGAAACCGGGAAAGTTCAGCACCAGGCGGGATATCACCTCCTGCCGGGCGGGTCTCCTGCCTTGATGTGCCGATTGTGATGCCATTGCTTCCTGCTGACTGACCCCGCACGATTCTGCCGTGCTTGATAGCTGGGCAGCTTACCGCTGTGCAAGGCTCATAATGTCTCGGCGCGATACGGCCTAGGCCGATTTTGCCGCATCCGCCAGGAACGACCAGACATAGTCCGAAAAGGAGCGCCAGCATTCGACTCGGAAAGCGTGTTCGCCGGTACGATAGAGAACGATCTCCGATTTACCGAGAATGGTGCGCGAGCAGGCGCCGACCGGAAAGGCGGCGGAGGAAAGGTCCTGCGGGCAACCGGAATTGAGTACGTCCACTGCTTTCGCGCCTTCCAACAGAATGGCGGTGTTGCGGTGGGAGATGTCGACGGCCGAGAGCTTCGTGTTGCCTTCCTTGGCGAACTTTTCCGGCAGACCGGATCCATCCGAATCGATCACCAGCCATTCATCCGGTCCGATCCACAGGCAATGGATGCTGCCCTTTGTGGCGGATGATTTCGGTTTTGCCGGCAGGGCGAAGCCGAGAACCTTCTTCGCTGCCGCCAAGCCATCCTCGCGGGCGCGCAGGCTGATGCGTGTCGCCGCCGGTGCCGGGGTGAGGGTGGTGCCGGTGGTGCCGAAGTTGCGTCCGTCGAGCGGTCCGGTGCGTTGCGCTACTTTAGACATTGAGACGCGCTCCTTCCTTGTCGAGGAATATCGTGTCGCAGACTTCGACGGCGATGGTCTCGTTTTCCATCGGCACGTAAAGCGTGTCGCCCTTGCGGTCGAACCCGCCTTCGACCAGCGCCAGCGCAATCGAGTGGCCGAGCGTCTCCGACCAATAGGAGGAGGTGACGAAGCCAAGCATCTTCATCGGCACGGGCTGGTTGGGATCGGCGACGATCTGTGCGCCTTCCTCCAGCACGACTTTCGGGTCTTTCGTCCGAAGCCCGATCAGCTGGCGGCGGCCTTCGGCTACCAGATCGGGGCGCTTGAGGCCGCGAATGCCGACGAAATCGGCCTTCTTCTTGCCGACGGCCCAACCGACGCCCGCATCATATGGCGTTACCGTGCCATCGGTATCCTGACCGACGATGATGAAGCCCTTCTCGGCGCGCATGACATGCATCGCCTCGGTACCGTAAGGCACCATGCCCATCGGCTCGCCGCGTTCCCAGATGGCGTCCCATACGGCGCGCCCATAATCGGCGGGCACGTTGATCTCGAAGCCCAGTTCACCGGTAAAGGAAACGCGCATCAGCCGGGTCGGTACGCCGCAGATTTTTCCCTCGCGGATCGCCATATGCGGCATGGCTTCGAGCGAGAGGTCGATGCCCTCGACCAGCGGCTCGACGATTTCACGCGCTTTCGGTCCCTGCACGCCAATCACCGCCCATTGCTCGGAGGTCGACGTCAGCCAGACTTTCCAGTCGGGGAATTCGGTCTGGAGGTAGTCCTCCA